>CAKSHV010000187.1 GCA_934457515.1 uncultured Clostridia bacterium | reverse complement strand
GTTTGCAACCGTTCTGCGCTTAATCAGGCGGGAAATTTTCAAAAATTTATCAATGCGCATTTTTATCTCCTTCATATCATAAAGCCGCATAGCGGCGGATAATTTGAATTTTTACAAAAAGAGCCGGGGACTTGTCCCGGCTCTTCTGTGTTCGATGCTAAAAAATGAATTCTATTCGATTATTTAATCGCATCTTTGAAGCCCTGACCTGCTTTGAAAACAGGCGCTTTAGAAGCAGGGATTTCAATCTTCGCTTTTGTTCTCGGATTGATACCTGTTCTTGCAGCTCTTGTTTTAACTTCGAATGTACCAAAGCCAACCAGCTGTACTTTGTCGTCTTTCGCCAAAGCGCCTTTAACAACATCGATTACAGCGTTAAGAGCTTTTTCAGCATCCTTCTTGGACAATTCGGCCTGCTGAGCAACTGCTGCGATAAGTTCTGTCTTGTTCATTGTACAATACACCTCCTACTTTTTTTCAAATTGGGATATAAAAGCTATGTCTGAAAACAGACATTTCTTTCCGCAGAAATCTACTTACAAGATACATTATAACCAATTTTTTCTCATTTTTCAAGTCTTTTTGTAAAATTTTCTAAAAAATTATTTAAAATAAGTTCCGGAGAGCGGTCAAAACACCCGCAAAATGCGCTTGCAGCGTACAAAAGCTGCCCGAAATCCGCATCGGATGGATTTTCGTTTTTCTCTAAATTTCTAATTGTTTCTTTCATTATCTCCAAATATCTCTCGGAAGATTTTTCTTCTTTTCCCCATTTCTGCATTTTTTGAGAGAATTTCATGCTTCTTTGCAGCGCGGGTAAATATTTTGAAATATTTTCTAAAATTTCTGCCTCGGAAGCCAAATTTTTCTCTTTTTTCTTCATTTCGTCCCACGAAAGGGGATTTTTATTGTCCTTATCAAAAATGTTCGGATGGCGGCGAATCATCTTGTTCGCAAGTGCCGAAGTCACGTCTTCCAATGTATATTCTCCGTTTTCCGCACCGATTTCGGCGTGCAGCAAAATCTGCATCAAAAGGTCGCCCATTTCGTCCGCCATGGTTTCGCCGACGCCCGAATCAAGCGCCTCTAACACCTCATAGGTTTCCTCTATCAGGCAGTTTTTTAAACTGTCATGCGTCTGCACACTGTCCCACGGGCACTCTTTCCGCAAAATGTGCACAATTTCAATCAGTTCATCCATTGAATACCGCTTTTGTTCCATTATAAAAATCTTCCAATCAGTTTTAATATTTTTTTCGAGCCGGGCATTGCCTCCACGTCCTCTTTTTTAAGGGCGCGCAGCACAAGAAGGGCAAAAAGATAAACCACGCCGCCCGCGGCAACCGCTGCCAAAAGGGCAATGGTGTTTCCGACAATCGGGGCTGAAAATTGATAAACAAACCACGCCAAAATGCCCATAATTGCCGTGCTTAACACCGATTTAATCAAAAATGCCGCGCCGTAATTCGGCCGCATTACTTTATAAATGGCAATTAAATTTAAAGATGCAGTGGTAAGATAGCACAAAACCGTGCCGTACGGCGCACCGTTGATATTAATGTTAATATTGCCCACCAAAACAAAGTTGACAATAACTTTCACCGCACCGCCGATTAACATGTTCACAACCGGCACCCACACTTTGCCCGTCGCCTGAATAATGGCGTTTGTTACCATAACCAGGCTGACAAAAATAATGCCGTAAGATAAAACCGTCAGCATGCCCGCCGCGTTAATATCGTTATATAAAAGCTGCAAAATCGGTGCCGACAGAACCGACATCCCCACCGCGCACGGCATGGCAAACAGCAAGGTTATGCGCACTGCCGTTTCGGTTAACGTGCGCGCCGTTTCTCTTTTTTTGGTTGCAAGCGCAGAAGCAATGGCAGGCATAATGCTGATGCTGAGCGAAGTGACAACGGTCGGCGGCAAATTAAACATGGTAACCGCATAACCGGAATAATAGCCGTACATTTGCTTTCTGGTCGCCTCGTCAAACCCAAGCGCCGCCAGCTGATTTAAAATCATGGTCAAATCAATCAAACTTGCCAGCGTAAACACCGCAGAACCGATGGTGATGGGCACCGCCAGCTTTAAAAGGCGGGTGAAAATCCGTTTGGACGGCGAAACTTCCATTTTTGCGGACTCCGCCTCTTTAACTTTTAAATTTTTCTTTACCTTTGTGTAATACCCGAAAAGGAAAACCGCGCCGCAAAACGCGCCGGTGGAAACGCCTAAGATAGCGCCCGTTGCCGCCATATCTTTTCCGAAAGACAAAAGAACAAAGGAAAGTGCAAGGCCGATAAACAGCTTGCCGCATGCCTCAATCATTTCGGAAACGGCGGTGGGCATCATATTGCTTAAGCCCTGGAACAAACCGCGGTACACGCTCATAATCGCCACGAAAAACAAGCTGGGTGAAAGCGCCATCATGGCTGTATATGCGCTTGAAATACCCAAGCGGTCCGCAAAAATGCGCGCGCCGAAGAACATAATCAGCATGCCCAAAACGCCGACCGTAATCAAAAGCTTTTTGGAAACCGAAAAAATGCGCCGAACCTCGGCATAATTTCCCTTTGCCGCGCTTTCCGAAACCATTTTGGAAATAGCGACCGGCAGCCCCGCCGTTGCCACCATAAAAAGCACATTATAAATGGTATACGACGCATTGTAAACCGCAATGCCGTCCGCGCCCAAAATAAACCGCGTGAGCGGAATTTTAAACAGCGCGCCTATAATTTTAACAACGATATTTGCAATTGCCACAATCAAAGCGCCCTTTAAAAAGCTTTGTTTCTTCAGTTTTTCCAAGCTGCTTCCTCCTTGCCTGATACAATCTGTTTTATATTATACCAAAGCCTTGGCAAAAATGCAAATATTTCTTTTTTTAATGCACCGCCGCATACAAAATTTTCTGTTTATTGACAAAATCCGCAGAGTGTGATACACTGATTATAAATAATGAATGATTTTCGGCATAAAGACCGAGTGAAAGGATAAACAATGAGCGAAACGAACGAAAACTGCCTGGTTTGCATACACGCCCGCGCCCTTGCGGACGAAAACAATGTGCTTTGTGAAAAAAAGGGGTTAGTGCCGAACAATTACCGCTGCCGCAGGCAGCAAACCGATTTAACAAAGATTAACATTCGGCGCAAACGCACCGCAGCACCGCTGCCTGCCTTAAAAAAATGAAAGCGTGTCGGCAAAACCGACACGCTTTTTCTTTACCGTTTATATTCTTTTTCACTGTCTACAATTAAGCTTTCGTCCCGCTCGAAGGGTTCGTTAAAAATGTAGTGAATAAACACGTCCACCTTCTTGCCCTCAATCAAAAACTGCACTTTATCAACGGTGTTCAGCTCGGTTAACGTATCCACAATCGAATAAATTGTCATGGTTTCGCCCGCGCTGCCGCCCCAGTGCTTGGTTTTAAACTCCTGCGAGAGATTGACAAAACAGGTGCCCTCTTTGGTTTCCACACTTAAAATTTTGGTTTCCTCCGGCACGGTTCTGTGTGCATAGTCCGATTTCGGGCCTTTAATCAATTCACTAACCAAGACATATTCCATACTATCCTTGGAATTAACTGCTACAGTACGGCTTTCCGCAACCAGACCGTCCGCATCTTTATTTGCAAAATACAGCTTTACATACTTATAATCGGCAACAACCAGCTGCGAAT
>CAKSHV010000186.1 GCA_934457515.1 uncultured Clostridia bacterium | reverse complement strand
TAAATGTTAAAGAATTAGAGTTTACAGATGATGTTTCGTCCTTTGTCGGCTATAAATTTAAGCCGCAGCTCAGAACCTTAGGTCCGCGCTACGGCAAGATTTTGGGCAAAATCAGCGCTTATCTTGCGTCGTGCGATACAGGCAAAGCAATGGAAACATTAAATGCAGGCGAGCCGTTTGTATTTGATGTGGACGGCGTTTCGGTTTCTCTTTCCAAAGACGATTTGCTGATTGAAACGGTGCAGAAAGAGGGATTATATGCCGAATCCGCGCAGGATGTTACGGTTGTTTTGGACACGAACCTGACCGAAGAACTGATTGAAGAGGGCTTTGTGCGCGAGCTTATCAGCAAAATTCAGACCATGCGCAAGGAAGCAGACTTTGATGTGCAGAATCACATTCGTCTGTTTGCTGAGGGCAGCGGCAAAATCGTTGGTATTTTGAATAAAAATGCGCAAACGGTTATGAGCGAAACCTTAACCGACAGCATGGAGAAAAACAGCGGATACACCAAAGAATGGAATATTAACGGTGAAAAAATCACCCTTTCCATCGAAAAGGCGGAGTGAGGCTTATGGAAACCGTAACCTTAAAAACGCCCCTTTCAAAAGCTGACATTTCTGCGCTGAAACCCGGAATGAAAGTGTTTCTTACGGGGTATATATATATGGCAAGGGACGCGGCGCACAAGCGCATGATTGAGTCTTTAAAAAAAGGCGAGCCGCTTCCGTTTGACGTAAAAGACCAGGTGATTTACTATGCCGGACCTTGCCCGAACAAACCCGGGCAGGTTATCGGCTCCTGCGGACCAACCACAAGCTGCCGCATGGACGCCTATGCACCATACCTTTTGGATTTGGGGCTTTCTGCCATGATTGGAAAAGGCGAACGGTCGGAGGAAGTTGTTGCATCCATTCATAAAAACGGCGCGACCTATCTCGGCGCGACGGGCGGTGCGGGTGCACTTTTGGCAAAGTGCATTAAGTCTCAGGAAATCATTGCCTATGAAGATTTGGGTGCCGAGGCGCTTCGGAAACTTTATGTGGAAAATTTTCCCGCAATTGTGCTTATCTAGTTTTTAAAATACAATCATAAAATTTTAAAGGAGATGTTTTATTATGGCAACAAAAGTAACAAAGGATACCATTATCATGGACGTTTTGAAAATCGATCAGGGAACCGCTCCGTTTTTCTTAAACATCGGTATGCACTGCCTGGGCTGCCCGTCTGCAAGCGGCGAAAGCATTGAACAGGCTTGCGCGGTTCACGGCGTGGAATGCGACAAACTGGTTGACGCAATCAACGAATATCTGGAAGCAGTCGGCAAATAATGCTGAAAATTAAGAACTTAACACTTGCCTCGGACATTTTATTAGGTCCGATGGCAGGTGTTACCGATTTGCCTTTCCGGCGGATTTGCAGAGAATACGGCTGCAAAACAACCACCAGCGAAATGATTTCCGCCAAAGCCCTTCACTATCAGGATAAAAAGACAAAGCTTCTTTTGGAAAAAGGGGAGAATGAGGCGCCGTTTATCGTGCAGATTTTCGGTTCCGATCCTTTGATTATGGCGGAAAGCGCAAAAAAAATTGAGTACATGGGCATTGCCGATGTTTTGGATATTAACATGGGCTGTCCCGCGCCGAAAATCGTAAACAACGGTGACGGCAGCGCGCTGATGAAAAACGAGGCGCTTGCCTTTGATGTGGTGCGCGCGGTGGCAAACGCCGTATCACTCCCGGTTACGGTGAAATTCCGCCTGGGCTGGGACGAAGAGAGCATAAATTATCTTTCGTTCGGCAAAGTCATGGAACAGGCAGGAGCGGACGCGCTTACATTGCACGCCAGAACCCGCACGCAGTTTTATGCGGGGACGGCGGATTGGCAGTGCATTAAAAACTTGAAAGAAACAGTTTCAATTCCTGTCATCGCGAGCGGCGACATCTTTTGCCGCGATGATATTTTGAAAGTTAAAAGCGAAACCGGCTGCGACGGGGTGATGGTTGCCCGTGGCGCACTGGGAAATCCTTTCATTTTTTCGGAAAATGAAAAAGAAATTCAATCGGATAAAAATGCGGTTTTAGATGCTGCAATCCGCCACCTTGGCTATATTGTTTCGTGCAAAGGAGAATACATCGGCGTGCGCGAGGCAAGAAAGCATATGTGCTGGTATATTAAAGGCATGCACGGGGCGGCGCAGACCAAAGTTTTAATTAACGGCTGCGAAACGCAGCGGGATATGGAAAACGCTTTAAATACATTATGTAATGAATAAAAAACAAGCTGAACTTTTCGGCGGAAACGGAGTTTTAAAATGGATAAACCCAAGTATAAGAGAGTCATTTTAAAAGTAAGCGGCGAGGCGCTTGCGGGCGAGGCGGGATTCGGTCTTGACCAGGACGTCATCAGCAAAATCTGCGATGAAATTAAAATCTGCACCGAAATGGGTGTTGAAGTGGGCGTTGTTGTCGGCGGCGGAAATTTCTGGCGCGGCAGAACCGGCAAAAATAAAGGCATGGACAGAACCCGTGCAGACCATATGGGAATGCTTGCAACGGTTATTAACGCTTTGGCACTGGCAGATTCTTTGGAAAGCAAGGGCGTTCCGGTTCGCGTGCAGACAGCCATTGAAATGCGCCAGATTGCAGAGCCGTATATTCGCGGCAAGGCAGTTCGCCATTTGGAAAAAGCAAGAGTAGTTATTTTTGCATGCGGCAGCGGCAATCCGTTCTTCTCAACCGATACGGCAGCGGCGCTCCGTGCAGCCGAAATCGATGCGGAAATCATTTTGCTTGCCAAAAAGGTTGATGCTGTATATGACAGCGACCCGAATGTGAACCCTAACGCAAAACGCTATGAAAAACTTTCTTACATAGACATTTTAAATTCCAGATTGCAGGTTATGGATTCGACCGCAACATCTCTTTGCATGGACAATAACATTCCGATTTTGGTTTTCGGTCTGGACGATCCGAGCAACATTATCAAAGCAGTTAAGGGCGAAAAAATCGGCACGATTGTGACCGACGACGAATAAAAAACAGGGAGGATATGAATATGAAAGGCAATTACACAGAAATTGAAACAAAAATGGAAAAAAGCATCGGCGTTTTGAAAAGCGAGTTTGCGTCAATCCGCGCAGGAAGAGCAAACCCGGCTGTTTTAAACAAGCTGACGGTGGATTACTACGGCGTCGCAACCCCGGTGCCGCAGATTGGTTCCGTTTCGGTTCCCGACCCGAGAACTTTAATGATTCAGCCGTGGGATGCGTCTGTTTTAAAAGAGCTTGAAAAAGCCATTCTTGCCTCGGATATCGGTATCACACCCACAAACGACGGTAAAGTGATTCGTCTTTCTTTCCCGCCGCTTACCGAAGAGCGCAGAAAAGAAATTGTAAAGGGTTTGTCCAAAACCGGTGAAGAAACAAAAGTTGCTATCCGCTCCATTCGCCGCGACGCGATTGAAGGCTATAAAAAGCAGCAGAAAAACAGCGAAATCACCGAAGACGACCTGAAAGATATTGAAAAAGACATTCAGAATTTAACCGACAATGCCATTAAAGAGATTGACAAAATCGTGAAAGCAAAGGAAGCTGAAATTCTTGAAATATGATATTGACGAAACAAAAATGCCGAACCACATCGGCATTATCATGGACGGCAACGGCCGCTATGCCGAACGGCGCGGCTTGCCCCGCACCATGGGGCACAAGG
>CAKSHV010000185.1 GCA_934457515.1 uncultured Clostridia bacterium | reverse complement strand
CTTCTGCCCTCTGCCATGCCCGGCATTATAACGGGCGTTATCTTGGCGGTCGGGCGAATTGTGGGCGAGTCGGCGGCGCTTTTGTTCACGGCGGGCAGCGGCTATCTTTTGCCGAAATCTCTGCTCGGAAAGGTTATGGAATCGGGCGGAACACTTACCATTCAGCTGTATTTAAGCATGCAGAAGGGCGAGTATGCAACCGCTTTCGGCATTGCGTGCGTTTTGCTCGTCATTGTGCTTGCGATTAACCTTTTAACCAAATTCTTAGCGTCGAAATTCAATACAACGAAGGAGAAATAACCATGGCAATTAAAATAGAGGTGAAAGATTTAAATTTGTTCTACGGCGAGAATCATGCGCTGAAAAACATTAACATGAATATCCGCGAAAACGCCGTAACCGCGTTAATCGGGCCTTCGGGGTGCGGCAAATCCACCTTTTTGAAAACGTTAAACCGTATGAACGATTTGGTGGACGGCGTGCGCATAACAGGCTCGGTTCGTTTGGACGGCGAGGATATTTACAACCCGAAAGTAGACACCACACTGCTTCGCAAAAAGGTGGGCATGGTGTTTCAGCAGCCGAATCCGTTTCCGATGAGCATTTATGATAACATTGCCTACGGACCGCGGATTCACGGCTTAAAAAACCGCGAGCAGCTTGATGAAATTGTAGAGCGCAGTCTGCGCGGCGCCGCTATTTTTGACGAGGTAAAAGACCGTTTGAAAAAGTCGGCACTGGGGCTATCCGGCGGTCAGCAGCAGCGAGTTTGCATTGCGCGTGCGCTTGCGGTTGAACCCGAGGTGCTTTTAATGGATGAGCCAACCTCGGCGCTTGACCCCATTTCCACCTCTAAAATAGAGGATTTAATGGAGTCGCTTAAAGAAAAGTATACGGTGGTTATAGTAACGCATAACATGCAGCAGGCGGCGCGTGTTTCGGACGATACTGCATTTTTCTTGGTGGGCGATATGGTGGAATTCGGCTCAACCGACAGCATTTTCTCTGCGCCGAAGGATAAGCGGACGGAGGATTATATAACCGGCAGATTCGGATAATAAAGAAAGGAGAAAAAAGCATGCGGGATAAATTTAACGAGCAGCTGGAACAGTTAAATGAAGAACTGACCAAAATGGGCGAGCTGGTGGAAAAGGCAATCGGCAACGCGGTTTTGGCGCTTACGAAAGAGGACGCAGAGTTTGCAAAGGCGGCAATTGCCTTTGACAGCGAGGTGGACAGAAAGGAAAAGGACATCGAGGCGATTTGTCTTCGGCTTTTGCTGCATCAGCAGCCGGTTGCAAGCGATTTAAGAACGGTGTCGTCTGCCTTAAAAATGATTACGGACATGGAGCGAATCGGCGACATGGCGGCAGACATTTCGGAAATTGCGTCTATGCAGACCATAGAGCCGAAAGCGCGCGAAATGGTACACATTCCGAAAATGGCAGAGGCGACCATTAAAATGGTAAACGACTCGATAAGCGCATTTGTGAAAAAGGATGTGGCGCTGGCAAGCCGCGTAATTGCGGAGGACGATGTGGTAGACGATTTGTTTTCGGAGATTAAAACCGCCCTTGCCGAACTGATTTACCGCGACAAGGCAATGAGCACAAGCGCACTGGATTTGCTTATGGTTGCCAAATATTTCGAACGTATAGGCGACCATGCAACCAACATTGCGGAGTGGGTTGTCTTTTCCATTACGGGCGAGCACGAATAAAACGCGCCGGATTAACCGGCGCTTTCAAAGAGAAAGCGCGTTTCGCGCGCATTCTCTTTGATTCAAGGGTTTACGCTCGCGCGGATTTTCGGCATCAAAGATCCGAAAATCCAACCCTTGCAAGGTGTCAAGAATCAGGCACGCGTCAAAGCAAACTGCGCATGTTTCGCTTTTTATGTTCAAAAGCTCAACGCCGCTCCGTTGCTTTTCCTTTTTCGTGAAATTTGGCTGCGCCGCATTTCACGATGCCCTTTCAGGGCAAAACCTTCATTTTGTTTTTTGGCGTATTTTAGTTTTGAGGGAAATTCTCTCAAACGCCCTCTTCTCTTAAAAAGCGGCTGCGTTATGCAGCCGCTTTTTCATTGTAGGGGACGGCGTTTGCGACATCCCCCAAAAAACGTTCCAAAAAATTTTTTAAAAATTTTTTATTTTTTTGCAACCTTTTGGGGCTTTGAAATGTATTATAGGTGAAAGGGTTAAGAAACCCCACCAAAAATCACATCTGAAGGAGCGAGAAAATGATGAGAAATTTTAAGAAAATTACATGCACAGCTTTAGCATTCACCGTGGCGCTCGGCAGCCTTTCTACCGTAGCTTTTGCAGCGGATGCGACAGACTCGGACATATCGGCAGAACAGGTTATTGTGTCGACCGGACCTGAAATTACAAACGGAGACGTTGTAACCATTTCCTTGCCGGAGGGCGGAGCACCCGCTGTTGTTGACGCGGCAGGCACCGCACAAACCTTAGAGGCAGACTTTTTGGTTGAAAAAGGAATTTTAAAAGGTACTGAAAACGGCCTTGAATTAGACAGAGCGGCAACCAATGCAGAAGCACTTACGCTTTTATACAGAGTAGCCGGCAAAACCGCACCGGAGGGCGTGCAGGACGGTCACTGGGCACAGGGCATAATTGACGACGCGATTGTAAACGGCTATATTGTATCGCCTGACGCACAAACTACAACCTTATACGGAACGCTGGAGGTCGGCGAAGATGAAATTCTTTTAAAATCACAGGACAAACAGACGTATGCATTGAATACAGATGAAAACACCATGGTGTTTTCCGGTGATACTTATGCGGCATTATCTGAAAAGATAAAGAGCCTGAACGGCAAAGAAGTTAGCGTTGCAGCGTCAATTGCAATGACGAAAAGCATGCCTCCTCAGACCTATGCATACTATATTATTGAAAACGCGGAAAACAGTCCGGTCTACATGGAAATTTCCGAAGTAGAGGAGAAAGACGGCATTATTACCGCGTACAGTGCAGATGGTCTTTATATGATTGCTATGGACAAAATGGCAAATGTAACACCCATGAAAACCAAGAATATTGTTAAGGCGCTGGAACTGAAAAAAGGCGACAGAATTATGGTGTATTCCAAAATGGCGACTCTAAGCATTCCCGCGCTGATGAACCCCGAGAAGGTTATTCTCGTTGAATCCTCTGCGGATGAGTTTGTTCCCGATGATAACATCGAAACAACTTCATTTTTAAATCTCATTTCCGGCATACTTCCGAATTTCGACGCTTCGGCATTTAAAGATGCTGCAGGCACCCTCACCAGAGGCGAATTGGCAAAGATTTGCTATGCGATTCTGAAGTAAGCAAACCCCTCATCAAAACACACCCAAACACCCCTCACGAAACCGTGAGGGGTGTTTGGGTGAGCGTGTCGACAAAGTCGACACTTTCAAAGAGAAAACGAGCTACGCTCGCATTCCCTTTGAGAACAAGGGCTTACGTTCGCACGGCTTTCCGGTACCAAAGGTCCGAAAAGCCAGCCCTTGCAAGGAGCCAAAAATCAGGCACATGTCCTGATTTTTGGCGTATTTTAGTTTTGAGGGAATTTCCCTTAAAGCACCCTTTTCTTATACAAAAATATCCCGCCGTATAAAAACGGCGGGGTTGACCTTGGTGTTTATTTATCTTTATTTAAATAATTGCGGGCGCTTTTTTAAAAGCCGAATGAGAGGCAGTCCCAAAAC
>CAKSHV010000184.1 GCA_934457515.1 uncultured Clostridia bacterium | reverse complement strand
ATTTGCCGAAAAACACGGATTTTGCGAAGTTGATGAAACACCGTACGGCTATAAACTGTTATCCCTTTCGTTTGACGGAACGAACCCGAAATTTTCACAAAGCGCCAAATCGGGGACAATTGCGAACAAGGAGTTAACGGTGTATTACAGCGACCAGTGTCCGTTTATTTTACAGAGAATTGAAAAGCTGAGCGCATTTTGCGCAGAAAAAGAGATTTCGGCGGATTTTATTCATGTCAATACGCTTGAAAAAGCCAAGAATCTGCCTTGTGTGTTTAACAATTGGGCTCTTCTTTACAACGGAAAATTCGTGACAGTCAATCAGATTGACGGCGCAATGGCGGAAAGACTTATAAAAAGGGGATAAAACAAAATGGGAAATCCTGTGCTGTTCGGTACGCTTGCGATTTTTGCGCTTATTTATTTTTACGGCATCTATTTTGTTAAAATGGCGGCGCAGCGAAAAAAAGGAATTACAACCAATCAAATCGGGCGCAGAAAAGAAAAAGGACTGCATAGGGTGGAACTTTTCATGTCGGCGGCAACGGGGCTGATTGTCCCGATTCAGCTTTTGTCGATTGTATGTAACGCAAATTCTATGCCGCAAATCGGGCGCATTATCGGTTTTATTCTTGCCCTCGTCGGCGATACGGTGTTTTTGATTTCGGTCCTTTGCATGCGCGACAGCTGGCGGACGGGGATTCCCGAAAGCGACAAAACCGAAATGGTAACGGGCGGCATCTATTCGGTCAGCCGAAACCCTGCGTTTTTGGGGTTTGACTTAATGTATATCGGCATTTTTCTCATGTATTGCAACCTTTTAACCGGCATTTTTACCGCCTTTGCTATCCTTATGCTGCATTTGCAGATTTTGCAGGAGGAAAAGTTTTTAAAGGAGACCTTTGGCGCGGGCTATACGGATTATCAAAGCCGCGTAAACCGCTATTTGGGACGAAAAAATAAGTAAAAACTACGGCGAAAACCGTAGTTTTTTTTGCGGTGAAAATTATAGCACTTTTTTCAGATAATTGCTTAAAAAGGTTGAAATTTTTGCCTAAGAATGGTATACTAAAAGGTGTGTTTTAGAAAATTTGTGAGGAAGAGAAAAAATGAGAAAGACAAAACAATGTGTTTTGTGGCTGCTGATTTTTGTGCTTTTGTGCCCGGCAGTTCACTCTTTTGCGGCGGAGCAAAATTCCAGCAATGTCGTTTTGGCAATAAACGAATCGGTGGGGTATGCGGATGGAAAACCGTTTGAAACAGAGGCACCGATGCTTGTGTTTAGTAAGACGTATGTTGATTTTTATGCGGCAGCGCCGTATCTTAACTGCTATGCGGTGTGGGCAAACGATGGCACAAGCCGGTTAAAAATTACCTGCGGCGGAAGGTCGGCAGATTTTAACTGCATTACAACGTATGAGGATTTGAAAAAGTACGACCATACATATTTTGTGAAAAACGACAGAGTTTTCTTGTCGGCACGCGAGATTGCTGCGCTTTTAAATGTTCCGCTTGCGTATGACGGCGGCGTGCTGACATTCGGCGGGGCAGATGCCGAAAACAGTGCGGTGTTCGGCGCGGTAAACCCGCATGCGTCGGACAATTTTATTTATGAAAATTATCCGACCGTTGCAAAGTATACGGTGAATCCCTATCAGGTGTACAGCTATGAAACCATGCTGAAAGACGCGTCCGAGCTTGCCCGCATGTACCCCGATTTAATTCGGCTTTCGTCTATCGGCAAATCGGTTGAGAACCGCGACCTTCTGCTGTTGGAAGTGGGCAAAGGGAAAAACAAGATTTTTGTGTGCGGCACACATCATGCAAGGGAGTATATTGCAACCACTTACCTTATGTATGCCATAGACCGCTATGCTTATGCCTATCGGACAAGCAGCGAATGGAGCGGCTATGATGTGCGGGATATTTTAGATAAGGTTACATTTTGTATTGTGCCTATGGTCAATCCCGACGGCGTGAATTTAGTGCAAAACGGCCTGTATTCCAGTTTGCATGCGGATGAGATTAAAAAAATGAAATTGGTGGACGATGGAAAATACGGCTACACCTCATGGAAAGCCAATGTGCACGGCGTGGACGTGAACTGGAATTATGACAAGGACTGGACAATAGAGCGCAACAAAAACGAACGGGGCTTGGATGGATTTAACGGCGACTATCCGAACAGCGAGCCGGAAACGGCTGCCGTTTCCGCTTATGTGGACCGTGTGCCCTTTGATGTCTTTTTGTCGTTCCACACGCAGGGCCAGGTTGTTTACTGGTCGGACAGCAAGTCAAAACCGCTTAACATTCAGGACGCCGTGAAAGAAGATACTGATTTTACTTTGCAGTGGGACAACGGAATCGGTTACGGCGGTTCGTTTTTCGACTATGTGTACCGCAAGTTTGACAAACCGACGCTGACCTTTGAGCTTTGCCCGTATGTGGGAAATTATCCGTATCCGAACGAAGACTTTGACACTGTGTGGAGTCCTGCAAAAAACATTTTGCTTGTTGTCGGCAAGCAGCTTATCGATAATAAATAAAGGCACATTTAAAAAAGACGGATTGGAAATAATCCGTCTTTTTTTGTGCAGTTTGTCATATGGTGGTAGGGAGGGGAGTTGGTTTTTTATGATGCTGCTCATTTCGGCGGTCAGCCAGATTTTTTTCCTGCTTTCGTATATTTCGTCCTCCAATGCGTTCCCGAAGCCCATGACGGCAAAGGAAGAGCGGGAGTGTTTGGAGAAAATGGCGGCGGGCGACAAGCAGGCACGCGAACAGCTGATTGAGAAAAATCTGCGCCTTGTGGTGCATATAACGAAAAAATATCAGACCACCGGTTATGATCCGGACGATTTGGTGTCTATCGGCACGATTGGACTGATTAAGGCGGTGAACACCTTTAAGGCAGACAAAGGAATCCGCCTTGCAACTTATGCGGCGCGCTGCATTGAAAACGAGGTTTTAATGGTGATTCGCAGCGGCAAAAAAAGCCAGAACGATGTTTCGTTTGAAGAGCCGATCGGAACAGACAAAGAGGGCAACGAAATCAGCCTGATGGATATTATCAGCTCAAGCGATGATGTGGCGGAAACGGTGAGCTTAAACATGCAGATTGCAAAGCTTTACGAGGCGATTGAACGCGAGCTTAGCGAGAGAGAAAGAATCGTTATAATCAACCGATACGGACTGAATAACAAAAAGGCACTGACTCAGCGTGAGGTGGCGAAAATGTTAAACGTTTCACGCTCATATGTTTCGCGCATAGAAAAAAAGGCGGTGCAGACCCTTGCCCGCAGCTTTCATACAGAGGAGATATAAATGTGAATAAAAAGACGGAGCCGAAAAATTCGGCTCCGCCCTTTTAAAAGAATATAAGGGAGATGTATCATCTCAACTATTATTATATCATAAATTTATAAAAAATCAACCTTTTTTTATAAAAAAATAATATACCTTGCAAAAATGTCGATTTTATGATACAATATATAGCGATTCGGAGGGAATAAAAGTCATGAAAAAAGTGAAAATTTATACCGACGGCGCATGTTCGGGAAATCCGGGCAGAGGCGGATTCGGCGTTATTTTAGAATATAACGGCAGAAAAAAGGAACTTTCAAAAGGCTTTCGCAAAACCACAAACAACCGCATGGAGCTTATGGCGGTCATCACCGGACTTTCGGCTTTAAAAGAGCCGTGCGAGGTGGAGGTTATAAGCGATTCGAAATATGTGGTGGACGCCATTGTGAAAGAGTGGGTGTATACATGGGCGGACCATGACT
>CAKSHV010000183.1 GCA_934457515.1 uncultured Clostridia bacterium | reverse complement strand
CGGCCGAGCTGTGAAGAAGGAGAACAACCGGTTTCGCGGCGATATGCGGTTGAAAAGGTTTTGACGTCGGAATAGCCGCACCTTTCAGCAACCTCATAAACATGGTAATAGCCGCTTTTTAATAATACATTTGCGTGCTCCATTCGTATTTTTCTTAAAAATTCGGAGACGGTGATTTTGCAGTAATCGGCAAAAAGTCGTCTCAGATATGAAGCGGAAACACCGAGAATGTCTGCTGCGGCGGAAACGTTTAAGGCGCAGTCGCTGTAGTTTTCGCTGAAAAGCTGTATTGCCGCTGTTAACACGGCAGGATAATCTGAGGTGTTTTTTTCGTCTTGTTCTTTTCGCATCAGATACCCAAAAAGGGTATATAATATGCTTATTGACTCATAACGATTGCGCTCAGTACTTTTCTGCGTCAAAAACGCAAGTTTTCTGAACATGTCCTCTACTCTTTTGTCTGCAGTGCCGATGACGGCAATACTGTCCGACAGGGGATAATCGGAATTGAAATGAATAGAGATTAACTCTTCTTCCGTGTTGTCCGTTTGTGTATAAGGCGTGTTTTTCGGTATGAAGAGAATATCCTTGCTGTTTACGGTTATGGATTCATACGGCGTTTTAAAGTCGGTATTCCCGCAAAAACGCAGGCTGATAACCGAAAAATCCCGTGCGGGTGTGGAAAAACGGTAAGGGCGTCTTTCATAGTAAAACGCACCAATGTATTCGGTTATATAAACGGGTTTGTCAAAATACATTTTCTTCCTCCTGTTGCGGTTTTCAAACTGTTTTATCGATTTTTCGGTTCCTTTTTTCATTTAGATAAGCTATACTTATCACGATTGGAAAGGAGCGGTGAAAAATGAAACAAAATAACATTATTTATCAGCTGGCTTTGCGCACCTTCACGCCGGAGGGAACGCTTTGTGCAGCAACAAAGCATTTGGAATCTTTAAAGGAGCTCGGCGTGGATTGGATTTATTTAACTGCCTGCTTTAAGGCAGATGCGGATCCGGACAGGCAAACCTGGTCACCCAGGCAAATCGCAAGCGGATGTGACAATCCGAACAATCCGTACAAAATTGCCGATTACTTTCATGTGGACGAAGAGTACGGCTCTGATGAGGATTTGTGCGCGTTCATTGCACGTGCGCATACGCTTGAGCTTAAGGTGATGCTTGACCTGGTGTATTTGCACTGCGGAAGAAATGCACCGTTTTTAAAGCAGCATCCCGATTATGTTTTGCAAAATGCCGACGGGTCGTTTGTGATTGGCGAACGCTGGCCGTTTGCAAGAATCAATTTTTCGAATTCCTCCGCAAGGGAGTATCTTTTCCGGAATGCGGAATATTTAACAAAAGCGTTTCATGCTGACGGTTTTCGCTGCGACAGCGGGGATTCGGTTCCGCATGATTTTTGGAAAGAATGCATTGACCGCGTGAAGAAAATCAATCCGGATATTACTTTTTTAAACGAGGGCGTTAAAGAAGAGTATCTTGATTGTTTTGATTTGGATTATTACACAATCGGCTTTAAAGACTTGCTTGAGAAAAACGATCCTGCAAGTATGCTGGAAAATGCCGAAAGAAAATTTCGGCGGGGTCAGAACAACATCAATTATATCGAAAATCATGATGTTGCCTCGGATTCGGAGCGGTTTGACAAGCAATATTCTGCGCAGCAAGCGGATTTGGCATTGTTTCTTCTTTATGTAATGCCCGGTGTTCCATATATTTGGAACGGAAACGAGTATGCGGATACAAATGAAAACTGCATGTTTTCCAACCGGTTTTTCGGAAATCGCAGCTTTATGAATCCAAAAGCCGGGATGAGCAAAAGGGGAAAGGAGCGGTTTTCTTTTCTGAAAAAATTAAATAAGCTGTATCATACACATCCGGCGCTTTCACGCGGGTCGTATGACGGTTATGTACAAGCCGATAAAGCGGTTGCCGTAACACGAAAATGCGAAAGCGAAAGTATATGTGCGGTTTTCAATCCGTCCGACAGAGCGGTAAATATTTCCGATTTGCCGGAAAGCCGGATTTTAATAGATTCGGGCACTGAAAAATTTGAAGGCGGATACAGATTAAATCCGTTTGGTTTCTTGCTGCTTATTCAGTAATTATTTTGGAATATTAACAATTTTTTGCATATATCTTTACACAGTGTATCGATAATGATATTATAACATCCAAAAGTTATTTTTGCAACAAAAAAGGATGTGTGTATGGAATTTATTGAAGAGTGCTTAAAAACGCCGGTTGCGGGAAGCTATGATGTGATTGTGGCAGGCGGAGGACCCGCGGGTGTTCCGGCGGCAATTGCGGCTGCCGCGTGGGCTTTGAAGCATGAGACAGATGTGCGTGATGTAAAAATAAAAGAGATCATGAAAGGCTTTTAGTATGGTTAAATGTGCGTGTCGGTTATTCGGCGCGCACATTTCATTTTATGCAGAAATTTTTGCCGAAAAAAGGGGCAAAATCCCTTTGATTATGCCCGTTTGACGTAATTTGTAAAAAATATATTTAGTATCGAAAAAATATACGAACCACAATATATTGTATATTTTTTGTAAAAATGCCCAAAATGGGATTGACAACGGGCGGAAAGTGTGCTACAATATGATGTGATCAAGAATTTGTGTTGAGGTGAGATAGATGAATATTATAAAGAGAAGCGGTACGCAGGTCGTATACGACGGCGAAAAAATTAAAAATGCGCTTCGAAAAGCAAACGGCTCGGTTATGGAGGGCGAACGCCTGTCCGAAGGGGCGATTGACGAAATTGAAGAATTTGTGCGCAAAACGGGCGAGGATATGTCGCGCGCGCTGGGCGTTGAGGAAATTCAGGATATGGTGGAAAGCGGCATTATGCACCACGGCGCTTTCGATGTTGCCAGAAACTACATAAAATACAGATATATTCGTTCTCTTGCGCGAAAAGCAAACACCACAGACGACAGAATTTTGTCCTTGATTGAGTGCAACAACGAAGAAGTCAAGCAGGAGAACTCAAACAAAAACCCGACGGTGAACAGTGTGCAGCGCGATTACATGGCGGGCGAAGTCAGCCGCGATATTACAGACCGCGTTTTGCTGCCCGAGGACATTGTAAAGGCACATAAAGAGGGCATTATTCATTTTCATGATACCGATTATTTTGCGCAGCACATGCACAACTGCGATTTGGTGAATTTGGAGGACATGCTCCAGAACGGCACAGTCATCAGCGAAACGAAGATTGAAAAACCGCACAGCTTTTCAACCGCCTGCAACATTGCAACCCAGATTATTGCACAGGTTGCAAGCTCGCAGTACGGCGGTCAGAGCATCAGCTTAACGCATTTGGCGCCCTTTGTTCAGATTTCGCGCGAAAAGATTCGCAAAACCGTTATGGAAGAGGCAAAAACTTTGGGCATTGACCCCGAGGACAGCCGCATTGATAAAATCGTGGAGGACCGCCTGTTAGAGGAAATCCGCCGCGGCGTTCAGATTATTCAGTACCAGGTGGTAACCTTAATGACCACCAACGGTCAGGCGCCGTTTGTTACAGTGTTTATGTATTTAAACGAAGCCAAAAACGAGCAGGAAAAGCACGATTTGGCGCTGATTATCGAACAGACGCTGTTGCAGCGCTATCAGGGCGTGAAAAATGAGGACGGCGTTTGGGTTACGCCGGCGTTCCCGAAACTGATTTATGTTTTGGAGGAGGACAACATTTCGGAGGACTCCAAATATTATTATTTAACCGAACTTGCGGCAAAATGCACCGCAAAGCGCATGGTTCCCGAC
>CAKSHV010000182.1 GCA_934457515.1 uncultured Clostridia bacterium | reverse complement strand
CTTTTTAATCGGAAAAATTCTTTTTTGGCAGCAAAGATAACGCACGGCTTTTGATGTGTTCCGAAAAAACAATAAAATGCAAAAGAGAGCTGAATTACAGCTCTCTTTTTTGCGTTCCCGACTTTTTGCGCGCCCTTATTATTGACATTTTGCATAATTTATGAGATAATATATAAAACATCAGTGTGCGTAGTTTTTGTGGGAGGCAGCATGACGAAAATCGTTAAGGTTGACCCCGGCAGTATTGCCGAAGAGGGCGGTATTTGCGCGGGGGACAGTTTAATATCGGTAAACGGTGAAGAAATAAACGATATTTTGCGTTTTCGCTATTTAACCGCCGACGAAGAATTTACCCTTGAAATTCAAAAGGCGGACGGGTCTGTAGAGGTTTTGGACGTTATTAACGAGTACGGCGAGGATTTGGGACTAACCTTTGAATTCCCGCTGATGACCAAAGCTAAAAGCTGTGCGAACAAATGCATTTTTTGTTTTATCGACCAAATGCCGAAGGGTATGCGCAAATCTCTTTATTTTAAAGATGACGATTCGCGCCTGTCGTTCCTGCAGGGAAATTACGTTACGCTTACCAACCTTTCGGACAAGGAAATTGCAAACATTGCCGCCATGCGTATGTCGCCCATTAATGTTTCGGTTCAGGTGACCGACCCCGAAAAGCGGGTGTTTATG
Source organism: uncultured Clostridia bacterium (assembly GCA_934457515.1). Classification (GTDB taxonomy): domain Bacteria; phylum Bacillota; class Clostridia; order RGIG6154; family RGIG6154; genus RGIG6154. The sequence goes on along the minus strand of CAKSHV010000182.1, from coordinate 3,112 downwards.
CTGGGGAACAAGCGCGCGGCAAATTTAATGCCGCGCATGCAGCAGTTTGCAGACGCCGGCATTGTGATGAATTGTCAGGTTGTTTTGTGTAAAAATATCAATGACGGCGCTTATTTAGACAAAACGCTGTCCGACTTGGAGGCTTTAATTCCCGCGGTGTTTAGTATTTCCATTGTGCCCTTCGGCGCCACCAAATACCGCGACGGATTATACCCCATAGAGCTTTTTTCGGGCGCGGACTGCGAAAAAGTGATTTTGCAGGTTGAGGCGTGGCAGCAGAAATTTTTAAAGAAATACGGACGGCGCACGGTGTATCTTTCGGACGAGTTTTATGTAAATGCCAATTATGAACTTCCGCCGTATGATGCATATGAGGATTTTCCGCAGCTGGAAAACGGCGTGGGTATGCTGCGCGTGACCGAAGATGAATTTCTGTCGGCCGTTTCGGATATAAAACGGGGCAGACGGAAAAAAGTGACCTGTGCCATGGGCACCCTTTGCCACGCATTTATGCAAAATTTGATAGACAAGCTGCCCGATAACAACTGCGTGGCCATTGGCATTAAAAACAACTTTTTCGGCGAAACGGTTACGGTGTCCGGCTTAATTACGGGCGGCGACCTAATTTCCGCGCTGAAAGGGAAAGACCTCGGCGAGGCACTGATCATACCTTCGTCCATGCTGCGTGCCGACACGCACGACTTTTTGGATGATGTGACGGTGGAGCAGGCGGAGAAAGAGTTAAATACAACCATTTTGATTTCTTATAACGGATACGACCTGGCGGAAAAAATCGCGGGCGCAGACGGAGAAAATAAACGAAACAGCAGAAACGGAGGCTACTATGAAACCGATAGTTGCGATTGTGGGCAGACCTAATGTGGGAAAGTCCATGTTATTTAATAAGCTGGCGGGCAGCCGCATATCTATTGTAGAGGACACACCGGGCGTTACGCGCGACCGTATTTATGCGCCGTGCACCTGGCTGAACCACTCTTTTATGTTAATCGATACCGGCGGTATCGAGCCGAAAAGCGACGACACCATTTTAAAGCAAATGAAACGTCAGGCGGAGATTGCAATCGATACGGCAGACGTTATTGTGTTTGTTGTAGACGTGAAAACAGGGTTAACTTCTGCCGACAGCGATGTGGCAGCCATGCTTCAGAAATCGGGCAAGCCCGTTGTTTTGGTGTGCAATAAATCGGACAATGCAGGACCTATGCCCATGGAGGCATATGAATTTTATAATCTGGGACTGGGTGATCCGTTTGCAGTGTCTGCAGTAAACAGTTTGGGACTGGGCGACATGTTAGACGCGGTTTGTTCTTATTTCCCCGAAGATTACGACAAAGAGAAAGAGGATGGCACCATAAAGGTTGCAATCGTCGGCAAGCCGAATGCGGGAAAATCATCTTTAATCAATAAAATTTTGGGCGAAAACCGCGTGATTGTCAGCGATATTCCGGGCACCACGCGGGACGCGATTGACGTTTTGGCAGAGGTTGACGGCAAAAAATATGTGTTTACCGACACGGCGGGTTTACGTAAAAAAGGCAAAATTAACGAAAATATCGAGCGGTATTCCGCAATCCGCAGTTTAATGGCGGTGGACCGTTCGGACGTGGTTGTGCTTCTAATCGACGCTTTGGAGGGCGTTACCGAGCAGGACACCAAAATTGCAGGCTATGCCCATGACAAGGGCAAGGCGATTGTGGTTGCGGTGAACAAATGGGATTTGCCCGAAAAAGAAACCAACACCATGGCGCAGTATAAACTGCGCGTGAAAGAAGGCTTGAATTTCATGCTGTATGCGCCGATTTTGTTCATTTCGGCGAAGACAGGCATGCGGATTCCGCAGCTTTTTGAAAAGATTGCTTATGTATATGAACAGAACAAAATGCGTGTTTCAACAGGTGTTTTAAATGACGTGTTAAACCAGGCGGTGCTGCGCGTTCAGCCGCCGTCGGACAAAGGAAAGCGGCTGAAGATTTATTATATGACCCAGGCGACAACCCAGCCGCCCACCTTTATTTTGTTTGTAAACGACAAGGAACTGGCGCATTTTTCCTATGTGCGCTATATTGAAAATCAGGTGCGCGAGACCTTTGGGTTAGAGGGAACCCCCTTAAAATTCATTGTGCGCGAAAAAAATGAGAAAAAGGACTGATTGTCCTTTTTTCATGCGTGAAAAGGAGTTTTTACCATGCAGTATGTTTATATGATTTTGTCGCTCGTATTGGGCTATCTGTTGGGAAGTGTGAACACGGCGCTGCTTATCGGGCGCACGATGGGCGTTGATATTCGCACCAAGGGCAGCGGCAATGCTGGTGCGACAAACGCAACCCGTGTTCTCGGGAGAAAAGTGGGCATTTTTGTGTTCCTGGGCGACTTTTTAAAGGGCGTTTTGGCGTGCTTTATCGGCTATCTTTTGTTTAAAAATCAGATGATTGCGGGCGTCGGCGCGGTGCTTGGACACATTTTTCCGCTGTATTACGGATTTAAGGGCGGCAAAGGTGTTTCGACCATTTTGGGCGTTATTTTGTTTGCGGATTGGCGCATTTTCTTAATTACCGGCATTTTAATGCTTATATTAATCGGTATCACAAAAATTGTTTCGATAAGCACATTGTCGGGGCTTGTTGTGATGTCGGTTTGCTTTATTCTTATGCATAAGGGCGACTATGTCTTAATTTGCGGCGCGGTTTTGCTTACCGTGCTGACCTTTATCACTCACCGCGCCAATATAAAGCGGCTGCTGAACGGCACGGAAAACAAGTTCGGAAAGAAAAAAGAATAGGAGCAGGCACTTTCGGTAAGGGAGGATTACGAACATGAAAATTGCAATACTCGGCTCGGGCGGCTGGGGGACGGCGCTCGGCATGCTGCTTGTCCGCGGCGGAAACGAGGTCCGGTTATGGTCTGCGTTCGAAAAAGAGATAGAAACAATAAAAAAGACGGGCGAAAATCCGCTGCTGAAAGGGATTAAAATCCCCGATGAAATGCAGCTTACCTCTGATATGGAACAGGCACTCAAGTCCGCGGACGGCGTTGTGATTGCCGTTCCTTCTCATGTGGTAAAGCACGTTTGTGAGCAGATGAAGGCATATAC
>CAKSHV010000181.1 GCA_934457515.1 uncultured Clostridia bacterium | reverse complement strand
TTCACGTACGGCTTTGTAACTTTGGTATTTAATTTTACTTCATCAGTAATGGTCATGCCGTTCCAAATGCAGTCAATGCTCTTTGCGTCAAGCTCCATAAACTTGTTGTCCCAGTCGATTACAACGAATTTCGGTGTAACGCCCAATTTTTTGCAAACCGCTTCGGCAAACTCGGTGTCAAAACCGGTCAGCTTTCCGTTTTCATCTTCGTAGTTCATGGGTTCATACAGCGTGTAGCCGATAACCATTTCGCCCTTGTCCTGCACATACGCAAGGTCGCTGTCCGTATTTCCGTCCGATTTGCCCGCATCCTTGTTTCCGCATGCCGCAAAGCCTAAAACCATTGCAAGCGCCATCATAACGGCAGCTATTTTCTTCCATGTTTTCATTTTTCTCAAATCCTTTCACGATTCGTTTTTGTAGTATGGTAGTATTTTAACACATTAGTTCACTAAAGTCAAGCCTTTTTTTAAAATTTTTTTAAATTATTTTTTTTAACTTTCAAAAACGAATCTGTTATACTAAAAACAGGAAAAAACGGAGGAGTTTTAACATGAAACAACGAGTTTTTAAGCTTTGCGTATTTGCATTGTGCGCCGCTTTGCTGTTTTCGCCCGTAAAAAGCAGTGCATTTTCCACCACAACGGCAATGGATTTGTCATTTGAGTTTGGCGCATACCGATCACCCTACTTTGCCGGATACGCATTCGGAATAAACTATTCGGGCAGACTGGGAAACGGATTGCAGTCTGCAGGAACGGGAGATGACTATGTTTTAAACCCGTCGCTGTTTATGCTGGACGTAAAACAAATAGCCGCCCCTCAAACCGCGTTTTATACATTATATGTGAAAACGGACAACTCCCTGTGGGGTGCAGGGGCAAACTATGCCTATCAGCTGGGTGACGGCACAACCGAAACCCGCACACGGCCAGTTAAAATATTAGATAATGTTATGCAAGCCGCCGCCTCACGTGAGGGTGCTGCCGCCATAACCTTCGACGGAGATTTATATGTTTGGGGAACGGATGTCCGCTCATTTTTCAAAAATCAAAACATGAACTGCTCTGTTCCGCAAAAAATTGCAACCGACGTTAAAGAAGTTTCGTATTCGGGACATCATCTGGCATACATAAAAAAGGATGGCAGATTATTTACCTCCGCGGCTTTTGGAAATCAAGAGTTTACAACCCCGAACGATTCGCCCGCCGTTCCCGGCATACACATGGTTTCCGAGCATGTTTCATTTGTTGCGGCAACGACGAATGCGCTGTTCTACGTTGATGAATCCGGTGCCTTATGGGCTGCAGGATTGAATGAATACGGAAGAATGATAAAAGTCCGCTCCAACAGAACTTTGTACGAACCGATTAAAATTGTGAACAGCGGTGTGGAAAAAGTGCTGGATACCGGCGGAACACTGTTTTATTTAACTTACGACGGCACGCTGTATGCAGTCGGAATGAACGAGCACGGAATCATGGGGCTCGGCTGGGAGTTTGGCGATGCAACATCTTCCGAATATTCGGACAGTCGCCTTTACCCCTCCTTTGTATTCAACGTTTCCACCGGAGAAATTGAATACAAAACCTACACCGAATACAACTACCCCGTGTTTGAAGTTGCAAAAAATGTTGTAGATTTTGCCGCAGGCAGCTCTAATTCGTGTTATATCACAGCGGACGGAAAGGTATTTCTTTCGGGAGAAAATGCAGGCGGCGATTACAGTGCCTCGTTATATTTTATTGAGCGGCCGGACATGATGATTGGCGAAAACGAACACGGAACGCTGATTAACCGCGTCGGACCGTACAGAATGCGGCTTACCGTTGGCGCAAACGTTTTAAGCTGCATAGATAAAAACATCGGCTTAGACGTTCCTGCGCAGCTTATGCAAGACCGTGTGATGGTACCTTTACGTGCGGTTTTCGAAGCATTGAATGCAGAGGTAACCTATGAGGAAGACACCCAAACGATTATTTCAAAAAAAGATTCTACGAAAATTGTTATGAAAATCGGTGAAACAGCTTTTACTAAGAACGGAGAAAAACAGACAATGGATGTCCCGCCGCAGGTTGCAGACGGAAGAACACTGATTCCCTTGCGCGCCGTTGCGGAATGCTTCGGCTGCAGCGTTTCGTGGGATGATGAAACCCAAACGGCTGTTATTAAATAACGGTTAAAAAAGGAAGTTTGAGATTTTTTCTCAAACTTCCTTTTCTTTGCCGAAAAGCATGTTCTTTATATCCCTTCATAATCAAAGGGCGGGATAAAACTTTCGTCCGCCGTGCCGCTTTCCTGAATGAAAGCGTTTTCAATGCCGAGCATCAGTGCAAATCCTACTAATTCTTCATATTCCGCATCGGTCACTTTTCGGTTGATTTCCGAAAATTCAGGTGCAATATTATAGGGCGTGTACTGCCGCATCAGGCTGAAATACACGCGGTTTCCATAAGTTTGATATAAATAGGAAAGGCTGTCTTTCGCATCCGACACCTGCCCGGGGAGCAATAAAATGCGGACAATAACGCCGCGTTTCATCAAGCCGTTTTCATCAATGACAGCCTCCGGCTGCTGCAAAACCATTTGGTCTAAAGCCTGCATCGCAAAATCCGGATAGTCGCGCGCAGCAGAATACCGCTTTGCCAAATCGGGCGAAAAATATTTAAAATCGGTTAAATAAACGTCGACCGTGTTTTTCAAATCACAAATTGCCTCTTTCGTTTCGTAGCCACTCGTGTTGTACACCAAAGGAATCTTAAGCCCGCTTTTCCGCGCCGCAGACACCGAACTTATAATATGCGGAGCAAAATGCGTCGGGGTGACCAAATTGATGTTTGCCGCCTTTTTTCCCTGTAACTCTATGTAAATCTCCGAAAGACGGGCAAGGGTTACCGCTTTGCCGCTGTCTCCGTGCGAAATCTCGCGGTTCTGGCAATACACGCACCCAAGCGGACAGCCCGAAAAGAACACTGTGCCCGATCCGTTTTCGCCTGAAATGCACGGTTCTTCCCAAAAATGAAGCGCCGCGCGTGCAAGGCGCACGGTATCCGTTTCGCCGCAAACGCCTACCTTCCCCGCACTGCGGTTCACACCGCACTTTCTCGGGCAAAGCAAACAGTGCTCAAACTTGTTTTCCATATAAAAGCCTTTCCGAAAGTTCGATTTTTTCCTTGCCGCCGTCCGTATAAATAAAAGACACAAAACCTTTTTTGTCGGACGGATTTAAGAGATTTTTCTCTTTCAAACGGCGGCGCGTTTCTTTCGCCGTTCCCTCTCCGCCGTCAAACACGTGCACCCCTCCGCCGAGCGCTTTAACAATCTCATTTTTCACGTGCGGATAATGGGTGCACCCCAAAACCACGCAGTCCACCTTGTCTTTGTCCACATGGGAAAACAGCCCGTCTAAATACGTTTCAAGGCGCGTGCCCGATGTATCGCCCGACTCGATAATTTCCATCAGCCCCGCACAGGGCAGCGGAATAATGTTTGCCTCGTCGGTAAAGCGGCTCATTAAAAGCTTAAACTTTTCCTGGTGCAGCGTAAGCGGCGTTGCCATAACCACCACTGTGGGGTTCGGTTTGTCCTGCATGGCAGGCTTAATGGCAGGCTCGATGCCGATAATCGGCAGCTCGGGATAGGTTTCTCGAAGTGCCTTTGCCGCCGCGCCCGTCGCCGTGTTGCACGCAATAACCAGCGCTTTAATGCCGACGCTCAGCAGTTTTTCTGTGTTTTGAAATACAATTTTACGCACCTGTTCCATGGTTTTTGTGCCATAGGGCGCGTTTGCCGAATCGCCGAAATATATGAAATTTTCGTTCGGCATAAGGC
>CAKSHV010000180.1 GCA_934457515.1 uncultured Clostridia bacterium | reverse complement strand
GGCTTGCATTGAACGGCTAAAGCACATTTTGGAGGCGCAAACAAACGAGCAGAAAACAAAGGGCGTTTTGCTGCAGAAATGTTCGGTTGCGGGCGGATTGCTGATTGTTATTTTGTTTTTGTAGGAGGACATATGGACGCAGAGATCATTTTTAAACTTGCAGCAATCGGCATTATGGTTGCGGTTTTAAATCAGCTTTTAATTAAGTCGGGGCGGGACGAGCAGGCGATGATGGTGGTGATTGCGGGCTTGGTTGTTGCCATGTTTATTATGATAGACCAAATCAGCACACTGTTTAACACCGTTAAATCGACTTTCGGGTTTTAATTGCCATGGATATTTTACTCAAACTTTTAGGGTTTGCTCTTTGCGCGGTTATGCTGATTTTATTTGTAAATCAATACAGAAAAGAGTTTGCATTGCCGATTTCCCTTTGTGCCGGCGCTGTCTTTTTTTACTTCATTGCTGTGCAGGCGGGCGGCATATTTAAAAAAGTTCGCGCGCTTTCCGAAATGGTCGGTGTGGATATTTTATACATAGAAATTTTGTTCAAAATTATCGGAATTGCCTACATTTGCGAGTTTGCGTCCGCCGTGTGCCGTGATGGCGGGCAAAATGCGTTCGGCGTTAAAATCGACCGTGCGGGGAAACTGATGATTTTATCTGCATCGCTGCCGGTTTTCGGCGAGTTGATCGGCATTATTACGAAAATTTTACCTTAGGTGATAAAATGAAAAGATTTTTTTTACTGCTTTTTGGATTTGTTTTCTTTCTGCTTGCTCCGCTGCCGTGTACGGCAGACACCTTGGAAATTCAGGAGCAGTTTGAGTCAAGCGGGGCGGCGGAGATTTTAAACAGCGCCGAAAGTGAGGTGTTCCCCTCGTTTGACAGCAAAAAAATTGCGGCGGATTTATCAAACGGCAGCGGGTTTGATACCGGCAGCATTGTGAAAAGAATTCTTTCTTTTTTTATGGGAGATTTGAAGCAAAATTTAAGAATGTGCGCCATGATTACCGCGGCGGGGTTCATCTTAGGACTTTTTTGCACCATGCAGTCCGCATACGGCGGGAAAGGCGTTTCCGAGTGCGGATTTCTTGTCGGCTACTGCGTGTTTGCGGGGCTGCTTTCCGCCGCCTTTTCAAGCGTAATTTCTCCCGCCGAAAGAATGATTGAAAACGTTTCGCTTATGATAAACGGCACCATTCCGATTTTGCTGACTCTTTTGACCTACGGCGGGTCGCTCGTTTCGGCAAGCTTATTCGCGCCCGTTTTAATCACCCTTGCAAATGTGCTTTCAAGCGTGATTAAGGGTGTAATTTTTCCCCTTATTTTATGCTCGTTTGCACTCTCTGTTGCCGCAAACATGTCGGACAGAATCAGCCTTTCAAACACGGTTTTAACCGTTCGGAAAAGCGTGAAGTGGATTTTGTTGTTTTTAATGGCTGTTTTTGCGGGTATTTTCGGTGTTTATGGCCTTTCGGGCTCAGCCATAGACGCCTCGGCGGGCAAGGCGGCGCGGTTTGCAATCGGCAGCGGTATACCGCTTGTGGGCGGCGTTGCGGCAGATTCTTTGGAAACGGTTGTGGCAATGCTCGGCGCGACGAGAAGCATAATCGGAACGGCAGGCATGTGTGCGGTGGTTGCTGCGGCGCTTTCACCGATTATTAAAACCGCGGTTTTAATGTGGTCGTTTCGGCTGTGCTGCGCCGTGATTGAGCCGTTTTCCGACAAACGTGCGGTGACGCTTTTAAACGATGCGGCAGAGTGCATATCGCTCATTTTTTCAACCCTTATATCGGTTTGTCTGATATTTATAGGCGCTTTGGGCGTTTTGCTGCTTGTCGGAAATTATACGGCGGGGTGAGAATATGGGAAAAGTTTTTTTAACCATTGCGGGAACGGTTGTTGTTTTAAATATTTTGCTTCTTTTGCTGCCGGACGGCAAGTATGAAAAATATGTTCGTTTTACGGCAGGTCTTATCGTTTTGCTTACGGTTTTCGGCAGTATTTTTCGTTTAAATCCCGACCATGCGGCGCTGAATTTTGACAAAAACGCTTACACACTTGAAAACGAAGGCGTGCTTGAGACCGCGCGCAGGCAGATAGCCGAAAAAAGCATTGCCGAAAAAATAAAGGAAGAAACGGGAATAGAAACAACCGTTTCGGTCGTTTTGGAAAACGACAAAATCAAAAGCGTTCACATTTCGGGTTGCAGCGAAAAAAAAGACGAGGTTGCGGACATTGCAGCCGCTTATTGCGACATAAATCGCGGTTTTGTTGTGGTACAATAAGGAGCAGAGAAGAAAATGAGAAATAAAATAACAGACCTTTTAAAAGGAAAAAAGAAAAAATATATAATAATTCTTGCCATCGGCGTCATATTATTGGTAATGGGAAATGTTTCCGGTTCGGAAAAGAAGAGCACGGCGACAGCGCCGACCGCTCAAAAGCTGAACGAGGAAAAACTAACAAAGGCGCTGGAGAGCATTGATGGTGCGGGCAAAGTGACCGTTTTTATCCGATATAAGAACGACGGGGCCAAGCAGATTGCAAAGCAGGTAAAACGGACCGAGTCGGGCGTGGAGCTAAGTCCCGAGGCGGTGAGTGACGATTTTTATGTGCTTTCGGTTGAGTCGCCCGAAATAACGGGTGTGTTAATCACCGCGACGGGCGCTGCTGACTCTGCGGTTAAAAACCGCCTTTTGCGCGGTGCAAAACACGCGCTCGGCGTTCCTTATTCTGTGGTCACGGTCGAGGTCGGAAAATAAATGCGGCACATTTAAAGCGCAAAAAAGAGAGGGGAAGTTTGATAGCTCATGAAAATCAGCGGAAAAAAGATTATGTCGGTCACGCTCATCGGACTATTATGCACGGCAATTTACTTAAACTGGGCGTACAGCAACAGTGACGAAGGAAAGAGCGACACCGCAAAGCTTTTGGGCGAGGCGGCTTACGTGAACAGCGATGTGAAAGTAGACGACGGGGATATGTTTGAAGAAAAACGCATAGAGCGCGAAACCGCAAGGGAAAAATCGCTGCAGCTGATTGGTGAAATTTTAGCAGATGACACGGCAGACCAGGCAACCAAAGATACGGCGCAAAAAGAAAAGCTGAAAATTGCAAACGACATTGAATATGAGGCAACTTCCGAAACCATTTTGAAAAGCAAAGGGTTTAAAGACGTTTTGGTTACATTAACCGGTTCGCAGGCGGTTGTGTGCATTAATGCCGAGTCGCTTATCCCGACGCAGGTTGCCCAGGTGCAGGACGTGGTATCTTCCACAGCCGGCATTTCGCCCGATGAAATAAAAATTGTTTTAGCCCATTGAAATTTTGAAAAAGATGTGGTATACTAAGTTAAAAAGGAAGAAATTTATTGTTTTTAACATAGGAGGAATGGGTTATGGCAGTTGAACAGACGGATTTAAACGGTTTGGGCGCGATTAAAATTTCGGACGAGGTAATCTCCAAGGTTTCCGAAATTGCACTCGAAGATATCGACGGCGTTTTGGGTCTCGCGGACAGCAGTAAAAACTTTGGATTCGGCATTAAAACAAGCGGCAAAGGCGTTCGTGCCGAAATGAAAGATAATTTTGTGATTGTGAATATCGATGTTGTTATGCAGTACGGCGTGAATATCCCGGAGGTTGCGTGGGAAATTCAGGGCAAAATCAAAAAGGCGGTTGAAAGCATGACAGGGCTTGTTGTGCAAAGCGTAAACGTTCAGGTAAAAGACGTGAAAGTGCCGGACGATGCACCGAAAGCAGAACCCGAGCCGCAGCCCGAAGAGCAAGCCGAAATTGCAGATGAAAACGAATAAAACGAAAGAACCCTTAAAAGGGTTCTTTTTTTC
>CAKSHV010000179.1 GCA_934457515.1 uncultured Clostridia bacterium | reverse complement strand
GCGCTTAATTTCCCGTTTTCGGTGTCTAACGCACCCGAAAACAGTCCCGGAATGTTGCTTAATGTATACAAAGCCTCTTCTTCGCTTTCGGAAAGTGCTTTTTCATACGCCTTGTCAAACCGAATATACGCGCGCTTGGTTGTTTCGCCGACATCGGCGCTTATGCGAAAACTACCGTTTTCTTTGTTTTCGGTCACTTCGGGAGCGTTTATAAACCGCGGCGGGGTGCTGCGCACATTATTTACGTAGTAGACCGTAAAACCGTCGCTGCCATTCTCAATCGGCTCGCCGTTTATGAAAATGTTTGCGGCATTGTCCGCTGCGTCCCGCGCGCCGATTTGTATATATCCGTTTTTCGCAAAGTGATAAATGCCGTTTTCATCAGGCTCTAAACGGTAGTCGTCCGGGTCATAGTCTTCGCTGTTATAATCCTCTTCGGACGGCTCGATATACGCAGCGAACATAACCTCAAAATCGGTTGTATCGGTAACAACGGTGCCGTCCGGCGCGGTTTGCGTATCGGTAAGGCTTTCTATTTTAACCTGCACCTCGTTTGTCGGACGCGCAGTTTCGGACACCCAGATGTTCATTGTGGGCGGCACATCATCCTCCCGCAGTTTTAAAACATACAAGGGCGACTCTTCCCCGCGGTCGGGGTAAGAGAATTTGTAGTAAAGCTTTGTTTCTTTTAAATGCTTTCCGTCCGACTGCATATATTCGTCAATTGCATAAGGCATAAAGTATGTTTCGTAAAAATAGGGGTAATACACGCATGTTGTGAGATTTCCGGGATTGGGACCGATGTGCAGGGCAATACGTGCCTTATTGTCCTCGTCTTTCAGATTCAAAGCCGGTGCGTCGAAATACTCTTCGTCAAACTTGGTGTTATAGTCGCCCATGGGCAGATAAAACCAAATATAGCGCTCGCGCGAGCTGCTCTGCATGGTATAAAGCGGCACATTTTGCGTTATATCGTTTCCGTTTTCGTCAAAAACCGCCTCTATATTTTTTCGTTCGCCCTTAAAATCGTGCACACCGAAATACACATCATCGCCCGAATCGAAGGCCGTACCCACCGCAACGCCGCTCGGCACACTGCCGTTAAACGCAAAATAGGAAATGGCTTCGTCACTTCCCGCAACAGGCGCGGTGTATTTCATATGGGGCACAAATTCATAGCGCACATGATATGTGCCGTCCTCTGCCTTAGCATAATAATTTGCATCGATGCTGTCAACATCTATGTCAACCACAGCGCCGTACAGCGCGCTGAGCGGATTGCCGACACCGTAAGCCTTTGCGTTCGGCGCCGTAATCTTTTCAAAATGCATATCCGAAAACGCCCATTCCGAAACGGTTGTGCGCTCTTTTATTTCAATAGAATCGTTATAATAATTTGTCGAATACAAAACGCGCTCTAACGAAAGGGTGCTGTTTTCCATGTCTATGCGCGCAAGGTCGGTAACAGGGTCGCCCGCAAGGTAAAACTCCGCCTGTGCAAACCCATTTAAAACGGGCGTGTTTAACGGATAGTCCAAATCTTTATCATCTATCCATAGCAAACCCGTTTTGGAATTTCTGATGTAGTCCGCGCGGTTGCCGAAACGGTCGCTTGTTGAAAAACGAATCTGGCGCACAGCCGTTTTCGGCGCACCGTAGAACGTGTTAAACTCAATTGTGCGGATTAAAGTGTCGCCTAAGTCATCCTTTTCTGCGCCGACAATAAGCATAAGCGGACGGGAGGTTTCATCCAAATCGCCGATAGCCGCGTAGGTTTCCGAATCGGGCGAAATCAGCGCCACGCGCGATGCGGAATCGATTTCTGCGGGCAGAACCGTTTTATTGTTCGGCTGGGGCGTGGAAGGGTCAGTGTCCGCACATTCAACTATAATTGCATAGTCTTTTAAAAACGCCAAAGCGTCGCCCGTGATAAATGCCGCCGTATCGGTTACCCCCGCAGGCTTTTCCGCCCATATGAACCAATAACGAGCCGCGTTTTCGATTGTGACCTCCGCCGAAGGATATGAGCCTGCCTCATACACGCTGTCAGTATCCGCTGTGTATGAAATTTTGGTTTCGGTTCTGTCATATTTAACAAGCACTTTAATAGGCTCGCTGCTGTTTCCCTTGGAATCTGCGGCATAAATCCACACATATTTTGTGTGAATTGCGTTGTCTTTAGCAATGTTCGGCGCGGGAACAATGCCCGCCTTTCCGCTTTGCGCAATGTAATCGGGCGCAGCCAAATCATCATCCGAATAACCGTAATAACAAGTAACCGAATCGTCCAAATCGGAGGCGGTGTAATGAACCTCTTCCCCTTTAACCGACGCCGAAACAACAGGAGCAAGGGTATCGATTCCTGCCCATTCGGGGGGCGCAAGCGCAATATTTTCAGACGAAATATTGCCCGCCTCATCGGTTACAGAAAGTGAAATATCCATCGCATTTGCCTCGCTGTTTTGCGGCAGCCGGATAAACGCAAAAACTTCCCCTTTTGCGCCCTTTTGAATAACAGGCGCAGAAAACGACACCGTTCCCGACCCGTCTGTGCCGAGCCGCCACTGCGATTCATTTATCGAATCCGTGCTTGCAGCCTGATATTCAACCGTGCCGTCCGCCACGCTGCCGTAGGTTTTCACCGTTATGTTCGCATTGCTGCCCTCAATCGATTTATCGTTAATTTCAGCATAAATCCGAACCGTATTGCTGTCCGCTTCATTTGCGGAAAGGGAAATTTCGGGCGCTGAGAAATCCACTTTATACTGTCTGTCGGGCGAAATGAAATAGCGCGAAATGCTGCCCTTTATAATTGCGGGCAAGTCAACGGGCGCTAAAACACCGCCGCCGGTTTGCACGTAGTCCATGAAAGAATAGCCCGATTTGTCCTTTATTTTTTTCTTATCGGACGTAACCGAAATTACTTTCACATACTCGCCGTCCATCTCGTGTCCCGGATAAAGAGGAACATGATAGGTAAGGGTCTTTTGGTCGCGGGACAGCTCAACCGGCGCCATTCTGCCGTTTTCATTATAATAATAGTAATGCCCCTCATATGTCCATTGTCCCTTATAAAAAATCTTTTTGCGAATCGAATCGTCATCGGGACGAATCACAACGTAATTTCCGTTTTCATCCTTAATATTCAGTGTAATTTCGGGCAAATCCTGAAATGCAACTCTGCCGTTTATCGCCTTGTTTAACGAAATGGTTACACTTAAAAGCTCGCCCGCGCCGATATACGGATTGTTTTCGTCCTGATTTTTGGTAAGGCTTATTTTCTCAATGCCGAGCGGCGTTAAGTCCACACCTGCCGAATCGCTGACATAAGTTATCACTTTATTTAGCGGACGTGCGCCATATTCATCGCCGCCAAAGGGGTTGCCCGCAATATCGTAAATATGGTTCCACAAGGTTTTGTTTTCGTTTTCGGACACCGTAACCTTGTCAAATGTGTAAAAATATCCTCTCTCCTGCGTGGGTTTGGACATGTCGGAATAGGGGTTCGGAATTTTATACTCAAACACCATAACCGGCTTGCCATCTGTTTTAGAAGGCGCAAATTTCAAAAACGGTGCCTCGGCAATCATTCCGCTTGTGCCGTCAATGCCTAAGGTGTTCACATGCAAAGCTAAATTTGAAATGCCGCTGTCCGAAAGGTTTTTAAACACAACGGGTTCGTCCCACTGCACCTGAAAATAAATGGTTCTGTCGGTTAAATTTTCAAGCGCGTCAAGCGTAACCGTGTTGTTTTCAAGCGCGTTTTTGCCGTCCAAATCGCTCGTTACGCGAACCGAATCGATTTTCGGTCCCTTAACGTCTTTTCCGACAAGCATGGCACCCGAAAGGTAGGAATCGACC
>CAKSHV010000178.1 GCA_934457515.1 uncultured Clostridia bacterium | reverse complement strand
TGCGCCCGATTGACCTTCGCACCGAGCGGTTTAACCAGCACAAATCAAAATGCGCCGTTATTGTTGAATGCGGCAGCAACGGAAATGACATTGAAGAGGCGAAGCGCTCGGTTCAGATTTTAGCTGCGGCAATGGAGCAGTACATACTGTAAATTCAAGGAGAAACACATGAAAATATGGATGAAATCCCTTGCCGCGCTGCTTGTTCTTTGTGCTTTTGTGTATTATATCGACAAGCAAATTAACAAAATATACGGCTATCCCGACAAAAGCACCGTTCAAAACATATTTAAATATGAAATTCGCTGAAAATTGTTGAAATCAGGCGAATTTTATGGTAAAATAAACAGAAGATATTTTTTAACATAGGTGATTACATGTTTTTGTCATTTATAAAGAAAGAAAAGGAACAGATTGCAAACAGCAAAAACCACAAAATTGTGCGCATTATCGGCTTTTTTGTGCTGCCGCTGTTTATTTTAATTGCATTAGAGGCAATGCATTTTTCAGACATCCGCGCCAATCCGTCTTACTTTGCAGACGTGTTCTGGCCCTTAAAATTTTTGCTGACCTACACATTTATTTTAACGTTCCAGTGCATTTTCTTCACGCTGTTCCGAAACGAAATTTTTTCCTACATATTAACGTCGGTAATTTTTTACAGCCTGTCGCTGGTAACCTACGTTCGCTGCGAGCTGACCGGCTCTCCCCTTTTGCCGTCCGACTTGCTGCTGGTTAACAACGTAAAAGAAATTGCCTCGTTTGTGGAAATTCCGTTTAACATTTCATACATCATAAGCCTTGGCATTATGGCGCTGGGACTGTTGTTTTTACTGTTTATCCGCAAAAAACACCCCTATAAAATTGCGTTTAAAACGCGGCTTTATTTAGATGTTGCATGCATTGCGGCATTCTGCATTATTGTCTATGCGTTTTGCTTAAACTATAATTTCAGACACAGCACATTAGATAAAATCAACGTGAAAATTTCGGCGTTCAGCCCCGTTGAGGACCTGCGTTCGAACGGCGTGATTTTAACCTTTTTCCCGCGAATCGGCGATTTGTTTGTAAAAAAACCCGCCGAATATTCCGAAAAGGCGATTGAAGAGATTTACGACCGTCATAAAGACGTACCGTCCATTGCGGCGGAAAATGAGAATCAAACCAAACCGAATGTCATCATTATTCAAAACGAAGCGTGGTGGGACCCGACCGAAATGCCGAACGTGGAATTTTCCGAAGACCCCATGGCGAAAATCAAAGCGCTCGGCGAAAAATATCCGTACGGAAAGCTGGTTACCCCGTCGTTTACGGGTGCAACCTGCATGCCCGAATTTGAGTGCATATCAGGCTATTCCACCGCCTTTTTACCGAATAATTCCTACCCGTATATTCAGGCGGTTTTAAGCGATACCGAATCGCTTGTTTCCACCTATCAAAAAAACGGCTATGAAACGGTCGCACTGCACCCGTACCACATTAACTTTTATAACCGCAAGTCCGCCTATCCGCTTTTGGGCTTTCAAAAAGTCATCGGCATGGAGGACATGGAAGACATAAACGACAATTTAAAAGGCTGGTACGCATCGGACGAGTATGCTATGCAGCAAATTATAAAAGCATATGAAAACAAAGAAACCGAGCGCATGTTCTGTTTTATGGTCACCATGCAGAACCACGGCGGCTATTCGCCTTCGCGCTACAAAGAAGAAGAATACACCATAAGCGCGTCCTCCGATGCGCTGCGCAAAGAGGATTTAAACGGACTTATTGACTATGCCCAGGGCGTGAAAGACGCGTCCGAGGCGTTTATTACCCTCACCGAATACTTTAAAAATGCTAACGAACCTGTCATCATTGCCATGTACGGCGACCATCTGCCGCTTTTAGGAACCGATGCGAGCACCTATATCGACGGCGGCATGGCGGATAAAGACAAGGCATTTGTGTCCACAGAATATGACAATCTGTACTACACACCCTATATCGTTTGGGCAAACTATGATATATCGGATTTCAAGCTGCCCGAGCACATCTCGGCGGGAAATTTAGGACTCTCCATTATGGAGCAGGCGCATTTAAACGAAGTGCCGTGGTATCAGTCGGTTATGAAAGATTTCTTTAAGCTTTGCCCGGTTTACGAGCGCTATATTCAGTTTAACGCGGACGGCGAGCGGATTCATGAACTTAACGACGAGCAAAACGCCTATATGGAGGATTACAAGCTGCTGCAGCTTGACCTTTTGAATTTCAACCACTATGCCGAATCCATTCCCAAAGAGGAAAATGCGACGGAAAATACCGATCAATAGAAGGTAAACTAAAAAGAGCAAGACTTTCGTCTTGCTCTTTTTTATTATTCCACCCAAAGTTTGGGGCTTAAGTAGTAACAGCCGACCAATTTGCCTCCGCTGCCAAACTCGCCGTCCTGCACATACACAATGGTGGGTGTTTTTTTCTTTTCGACACCTGCATAATTAAGTCCCGCCTGACCGACCGAATATTTAAACTGCGTCCCGCCGCCCCACGAGGGATTAAGCGTTTCGTGCCGCTGATTCTCATAAGGAATCACGCAGCGCACACGGTTATTGTCGTCCACAACAATGGTCTTTGCACGGTTTACGGGGAAATAATACGCGTTTATCTCCTTAAAGCGGAACACATCGGAGTTATCTAACCCTTCAGCCGTTGCAATAATCACATTTTCGTTTTCTTCGTAGTAATTTTCGGGGCTGTAGCGATTCTCGCCTGTCACGTCGATTTTAGCGCTCAGCATGCGGTCAAATTTCCCGTCCGCACCGAATTTCCGAATCTCCAAATCTGAAAGCCATTCGGGGTCAAGTATTACGCCGTAATACTGACTGTCATTTTCATACAGGCGGAAATGGTTCAGCCGAATCAGCATACCGAGGGGCATATACGCTGTGTCGCCCTTTAACAGCGCGGGATGCGTTGTGGTCATCGTGCCGAAATTCCACATGTTGCTGTCTTTTGCAAGGTCGATATAAATATCGTTTTTCCCCACTTCAAAAGCTGCGCGGGCAGTGCTGCCGCCGGGCACAGGCAAAGTAAGGGTAATGATGCCGTTTTGATATTCCACGCCGCCGTACAGGCTCATCACTTCGCGAACAGGCACATAAACCTCTTCGTTATCGATAAACGGTGCGTGCTTTAGGGCAAGGGGCTTGCCCGCTTTTAAAACTTCAATTCGGTTGTCATTATAAACCGCATTCTGCACCACGCCGCTTGCAAACACGCAGGTGGTAAACAGCATAAGGATTAAAATTGTGCCGATTGCGGCGGCAATCCGCCGTTTCGGTTTCGGATTTTGAATGTTCAAAAACCGTTTTTCTATCGACTTGCCGCCAAGGCACATCGCCGTTGTATAAAATGCTTTAAACATGTTTTTCATCCTCTCTTTGCTCCGTTAATTTTAAAATTGTGCGCATATATTCTTTCTTTTCTTGGCCGTTCATACTTCCAGTTGCCGCCTCGTCACACGAAAACTCGCACGAAATCTGCATTTGCCGCACCGCCAAATACACAAGCGGATTAAACCAGTGCACGGCGTTTGCCAAAAAAGCCAGCCATTTATACCAAAGGTCAAACCGCTTAAAATGCGTAAGCTCGTGCAACAGTATGTTGCTTTGTTCGCTTTCTGAAAAGTGCCTGTCCGGCAGCAGCAAAATGGGGCGAAACAACCCAATCATCAGCGGCGGCGTTTTAAAGTTCGCGCGCCGAACCGAAAATGCGCGCCGAATGTGCAGTTTTTGCCGCACATTTTCTGCCGTTGGGCAGGAAATCGGCTCGCTTTCCTTATAAATCTATCGCAAAAAGCGCACATAACAGATACCGCCGATCAGCA
>CAKSHV010000177.1 GCA_934457515.1 uncultured Clostridia bacterium | reverse complement strand
GACGGCGGATGCGGCGACAAGCATTGAATATGAGTTTACGGATCAGTATCATGCCGACGGCGACCATAAGAATCTGATTATTCCGGATAAAGACGATTATGTTGTGCTGTATGAAAAGAATATGCATTATCTGGCGCTGAAAGCGGGCACCGTAACCTTTGATTCAAACGGCGGAAGCATGATTGAGAGCGTTGACGTTGCGGCAGGCCGCACGGTTCCGGAGCCGAATCCTGCGCCCACAAGAAGAGGTCATACGTTTGATGGCTGGTATTTAAGCGACGGTACGGCATATGATTTTGAGACGGTTGTAACGGGTGACATTACCCTTATTGCAAAGTGGATTAAAGACAAAGCACCTACAATTACTTTAACGGCGGAAGAAGTTTCGGTTTCGGATTTAAATCAAACCGCCATGCTGTATGTGGCAAGCTATAAAGGAAACAGCTTGGTCGACATAAAAAAGATTCAGCTTGACGGAGACAAAACGCTTCCTCTTTCGTCTTTCAACTTAAATACGGAGGGTGCAACCCGTATTTCGGCGTACCTTTGGGGCGATGCCGACGGCACATGGGAAGCATTTTTGCTGCCGCTTTGCAGAAACAAAACAATTGCACTGTAAAATTTAAAAAATTAAGCGTTCGTTTGGAAAAATATGGGTGAATCGGCTTTTTATCCTTATTAAAACAGAATCTTTGCAGAATCTTTGCATTGATTTTGTTTTATGGTAAAATATAAGGATAAGGAGGCTGATTTACATGAGAAAAATTACAAACGACATCATAGCGCACTTTCAATCCTTTTTGCTTAGCGAAGAAAAGGCAGAGGCAACGGTAGAAAAATATCTGCACGATGTGCGGCATTTTCGCGTGTGGCTGAACGGAAAAGAGACGGATAAGGCGGCCGTTTTGGCGTATAAGCAGGATTTAATCGAAACCTATGCGCCGCGCAGTGCCAATTCTATGCTTTCATCCGTAAATCGCTTTTTCGATTTTGCCGGCTGGCAGGATTGCAAAGTGAAGACATTGAAACTGCAGCGGCAAACCTTTGCAGAGGAGGAAAAAGAACTTTCCAAAGGAGAGTATGAACGGCTGCTGTGCGCGGCAAAGAAAAGGGCAAATCTTCGGCTTTACTATTTAATGCAGACCATTTGCTCGACCGGGATTCGCGTATCAGAGCTTAAATTTATCACTGTGCAGGCGGTCAAAAGCGGACAGGCGAAGATTAACTGTAAGGGCAAAATGCGGAAAATTCTGCTGCCCGAGGCGCTGTGCCGCGTTCTTAAGCGCTATGCCGATAAAGAGGGAATTGCAAGCGGCGCGGTTTTTTGCACAAAATCGGGCAAACCTTTAAACCGTTCGAATATTTGGGCGGATATGAAGCGCCTGTGCAATGCGGCGGGTGTTTTGGCTAAAAAGGTATTTCCGCACAATTTAAGGCATCTGTTTGCCAGAACATTTTACAGCTTGCAGAAAGACATTGTCCGCCTTGCGGACGTTTTGGGACATTCCAATATTAACACAACAAGAATTTATACAATGGAGTCGGGCAGAACACATCTAAAACAGATTCAAAAAATCGGTCGAATTTTTGTCGAAATATAAAAAAAGAACATAATTCTCATTATGTTACAAATCGAAAAAAACGTATAGCACATAATTCTCATTATGTCATAAACGGATAAAACGATTAACCTTCTGTTCGTTATTCAATATAACATATATAAACCCATTTGTCAACAGTAAAAATCAAATTTTTACATATTTTTACGAAAAAGTCATTATTTTCCGCATTGGGACGTAAAAAATCAAGCCAAAAGAAACATAATTTTTCTGATGGCTTATTTGGGCACATCGATATTTACATTTTTAAACATAATTCTCATATTTTAGCAGCCGAAAGGCTGTTTTTTTTATTTTCAAATGAAAAAAAGCTATTTTACGTACTACATAATGAGAAATATGTCGTAAACCTATTTTTTTGTTGGGTTTTAAAACGAGCGTTTGGAACAATGTAAGAAAGAAATGAAGAAGGGAAAGCACTATGATTAATGCACAAAACAGAGAAGAAAAAAAGCTTGGTATGCTGAAAACCATTTTAAAGGTTTTCGCGGCGAAAGGACTGGAAAACACCAGCATGCGAAATCTTTCGGCAGAGCTTAAAATAAACATTTCCAGCCTGTATGAATATTTTAATTCCAAGGAAGAATTGGTTATTTCTTGCGCCAAATACTAAATGGAAAAGTTGGACAGAAAATTTGAACGGGAGTATAAAAAAATCCCGCCCGATTTAAAAACCGAAGTGAAGCTTATTTTTGACATGATTGTGAAAGAAAAAGCAAATCTGCGGTTTATCTATCAGGTTATTTCAAGCCCCATGTACGGCGCGCGCGGCAGAGAGGAATTAGAGCCGATTTACACGAACTATCTTCGTTTTTCGGATAAATTGGCAGATAGCTACGGTGTTTCAAGAGAACGCTTTGAAGAGGCATTTTTACTGTTTATCGCAACGGTACACGATTTTTGTTTGTGGGACAACCGCGAGTTTGTGGATAAAAAGTTAAACTGCATTTACTATCTTATCGATAAGGAGCTTGAAAACAAATGAACGAACGGGAAGATATTTTAAACGAAGAAGACACGATTGACGTTTTGGAAATCCTGCGGTCGTTTTGGCATCACAAATGGTTCATTTTGCTGTTTGCGGTTTTGTGTGCAGCTGCGGTGTATGTCAAAATGGCATACTTTACGGAGGACACCTATTCCGCCAAAGGCATTTTATACATCAGCAACAAAAACGATACGGTGGCACAAAACGAAATTGTGCAAAAAAATGATATTGATGCATCTCGTTCGCTGAGCATGACTTACATAGAAATTTTAAAAACCGAATCGTTTTTGGACGATGTAGCAAACAGTATCCCCGAACTTTCGGGCGAGGAACTTTCCAAAGTTGTCAGCATTTCCTCAATTAACGAAACCGAGCTTTTGCAGATTTCCGCAACCACCGACAGCGGCTATCTTTCGTATAAAATCGTAAACATTATTTTGGAAAGAGCACCGCAAAAATTAAAAGGCATTTATAAAAACGGTGAGGTTGAAATTGTGGACACGCCCAAGCTTCCCAAGATTCCGGACAGCAAGGACACCGTTAAGAAAACGTTAATCGGCGCCATTGCAGGCATGATTATTGCGGCGGCAATTATCGTCATCCGCGGCTTTATGGATACGAAAGTTCGCAACGGTGACCAGGCGGCAAAACGGTACAGCACGTCGGTTTTGGGCGAGTTGCCGCGCGTTGAAATGTAAGAGAAAACGAACTTTTTGGAAGCGGGGAATAGATGTGAAACGAAAAGATAGCAAGCATTTAAATGATATGGACAGCCGTAAACGCATTTTAAATGACGAAACGGATTTTGATACGGTTGAAACTTATAAATCCATTCGAACAAACATTATGTTTTCCATGCCGAAAACCGACGAGGGCAAAGTGATTGTTATCACCAGCTCGGCACCGGGCGAGGGAAAAACGACCACAAGCATCAATTTGGCGCTGACCTTTGCGCAAATGGGTGCAAGCGTTCTTTTGGTGGACTGCGATTTAAGAAAATCACGCATTCACCGCTATCTCGATTTAGAGCGCGGCGACGGTGTGACCAATGTACTCTGCGGATTTTCGGATTATGATAAGGCAGTGCAGAAAAACGTTCGCGAAAATTTGGACTGCTTAACCAGCGGCGACATACCGCCGAACCCGGCAGAACTGTTAGAGTCGCCGGAATTTGGGCGTTTGCTTTCCGAAATGAAGAAAAAATACGATTACATATTTATCGACACACCGCCCACAACCGTTGTAACCGACGCGATGATTGTTATGCGCTCCTGCTCGGGCGTC
>CAKSHV010000176.1 GCA_934457515.1 uncultured Clostridia bacterium | reverse complement strand
GTGCGGCATGTGCGCGCCATGTCATTTTGGGTTGTTTTTTAGGGTCATCGGACGGGAAATAATTAGTAGGTATTTCCGGATTCAAGCCTTTTTCCTTGTCGCGGAAGTATTCATTTGCCAGAGTGTCTGCGTCGTACTCGCAGTGACCGAACACGAAAATGTGCTTTCCTTTTTTGGAAATAACAAGGTATACCCCCGCCTCGTCCGAATCGGCTAAAATTTTAAGTTCGGAGCAGGCTGTAATTTTCTCTTTGCTTACCGTTGTGTGCCTCGAATGGGGCGCAAAGAAATAATCGTCAAAACCGCGCAGAAGTTTTACGTTTTTTGCGCGCATTTTATGCAAAAATACGCCTGACAACTTTTTCGGCAGCGGTTCTTTTTCGATTCCGTAGTGATAGTAAAGCCCTGCCTGTGCGCCCCAGCAAATGTGAAACGTGGAGGTTACGTGCGTTTTGCTCCATTCCATGATTTCGCAAATTTCGTCCCAGTATTCCACTTCATCATACGGCAGTGTTTCAACCGGCGCACCGGTTATGATCATGCCGTCATAGTTGTCATTTTTAACATCTGCAAACGACTTATAAAACCGCTCCAAATGCTCGGAGGACGTGTTTTTTGAAATGTGGGAAACGGTTTGAATCAAATCAAACTCCACCTGAATGGGCGAATTGCCCAAAAGGCGCAAAAGCTGCGTTTCGGTCACAATTTTTGTGGGCATAATATTTAAAATCAAAATTTTAAGCGGGCGGATATCCTGCCGTTCGGCGCGCTTATCGGTCATAACAAATATGTTTTCGCTGCGAAGCACTTTCACGGCGGGCAGTTTGCCCGGAATTTTAATCGGCATAGCGTTAAATCTCCTTTATATTTATCCTTTTCTATTATACTATAATTTCAAAAAAATTCAAGTATTTTGACGAAAAAAAGCGCGCAAACTATTAACAGAATTTTTATGTGAAAGGAAATAAAAATATGGACGTTCAGAAAGACAACGGCGTTACCGCCCTGAAAGACAATATTCATTGCTTAAACATCATCGGGCAGATTGAGGGGCACATTGTTCTCCCCTCTCAAAACAAAACCACGAAATATGAGCATGTGATTCCGCAGCTTGTTGCAATTGAGGACGATGAAAAAATAGATGGACTTTTAATCCTTTTAAACACGGTGGGCGGCGATGTGGAAGCGGGGCTTGCCATAGCGGAAATGATTGCGGGCATGCAAAAGCCGACCGTATCCCTTGTTTTGGGCGGCGGACATTCGATAGGTGTTCCGCTTGCGGTTGCCTCGAAATATTCGTTCATCGCACCGTCTGCCACCATGACCATTCACCCCGTGCGCATGAACGGCATGATTATCGGCGTGCCGCAGGTGTTTGACTATTTTGATAAAATGCAGGACAGAATTGTGGCATTTATCGCACAAAATTCCAACATTAACGAGCGGGATTTTAAAAAGCTGATGTTTGAAACCAAGGAGATTGCAAATGATGTGGGCACCGTTTTATTCGGCGAAGAAACCGTAAAGCACGGCATTATCGACTCGGTCGGCACGGTGCACGACGCTTTAACAAAACTGCACGAAATGATTGGCGAAAAAAAAGAAAAGGAGAAATAAACCATGCTTATCTATTCTGTTATGCCTTTTAACGCCGTTTTTCCGCCCGAGTATTCGAAAAATGAGGTTCGAAGATTCGATGGCGGATATATTGAAACCGACAAAGACAACAAAATTGTGCGCGTGATTTCCACCAACCTTAAAATGTATATGGATTATAAAATCGGCGACACAAGCAAATTTTAAGGGATTTTACAAAAAAAGTATAGCAATTTACCGAAAAATGTGATATACTAAATAAGATAAAATTTGTTTAAAAAACAAAGAAGGAGCATGAAAATAAAAAACTATGGCTAAAACATCCGCAAGAAAGAAAAAATCACAGGCACCCGTTAAGCAGAAAACCTATCTGCCCGAGGTCATCTCGGTTGCAATGGTTGCCTTAAGCATATTTGTAATCGCGGCGCTTTTTGTCGGCAAAGGCACAGGCCCTATCGGTATGGCAATCCGCAATGTGTTTTTAGGGCTGTTCAGTTATTCGGCATATCTTCTTCCCTTTTACTTTATCCTAATGGGAACAAATTTAATTGTCGAAAAAAATATTTATAAGCACCGCGCAGACTTTATTTATGCCGCCGTGCTGCTTTTAACCCTTTGCTCGCTGATTCACTACTGCTCTGCCGTACCCTCTTATGAAACGCTTGCGGCAAGCATTGCCGGGTACTACACCCTTGCAACCACAGGCGTCGGCGGCGGCGTGTTCGGCGGACTTTTGAATTTGCTTTTAACGTCGGTTATCGGCAACATCGGTGCGATGATTGTATATATCGCCCTGCTTCTTATTTTCACGATTTTGCTGTTCCGCATTTCGCTTTTGGAAATTATGCGTGCCAAAATCGAAAAAATGAAAGCTGCAAGAGAAGAAAGAAAAAAAGAAAAGTCTGTACATACCGAATCGAAAAAATCTGCTTCCGTTCCCGTTTTTGAACAGGAGGAATTTCCTGTTATTATTAATAATCAGACCGACGATGCAGAGGAAGAAGAGGACTACACTTCAGGCACCGTTTTACCTGAAGAAGATATCGTAATCGGGCCGGACGAGCCGGTTCTGCCCGAAAAAGACAATTCGTTTACCGATGGCATTGTAACCGAAAACAACCAGATTGAAATGAACACCGAGTCGGACGAAGAGGACGATGGCGAGTTTGAGGCGCACGAGAACGGCGAACTGATTTTAAATTATGTGTTCCCGCCTATTGATCTTTTAACCCAATATAAAAAACCGAAAAAAGGTGCGTCGGACGCGGAAATTACCGCGAACGCCAAAAAATTGGTGGAAACACTTGCGAGTTTCGGCGTGCAGGCTAAAGTTTTGCAGGTTACCAAAGGCCCGGCAATTACGCGCTATGAACTGCAGCCTATGGCGGGCGTTAAGGTAAGCAAAATCGTAAATCTTGCAGACGATATTGCGTTAAATCTTGCTGCCCAGGGCGTGCGCATTGAGGCGCCGATTCCCGGAAAAGCCGCAATCGGTATTGAAATTGCAAACCGCGATATTGACATGGTCAGCATGCGCGAGGTTTTGGAAAGCGATGAATTTAAAAACCATCCTTCAAAGCTTGCGGTCGCGCTTGGCAAAGACATCAGCGGCACGCCCGTTATTTTAGACCTTGCCAAAATGCCCCACCTTTTGATTGCAGGTCAAACAGGTTCGGGTAAGAGCGTATGCGTAAACTCGATTATCACAAGCATTATGTATAAAGCAAATCCGAACGAAGTAAAGCTGCTTTTGGTTGACCCGAAAGTGGTTGAACTCAGCGTATACAACGGTATTCCGCACTTAGACACACCGGTTGTGACCAAAGCAAAAAAAGCGGCGGGCGCTTTAAGCTGGGCAGTTACCGAAATGATGCAGCGCTATGACATGTTTGCCGAGGCAAAGGTGCGCGAAATTAAGGGCTATAACGCCTATGCAAAGCAGCACGATTTGCCGCTTATGCCCCAGGTGGTTATCATTATAGACGAGCTTGCCGATTTGATGATGGCGGCGCCGAGCGAAGTGGAAGACTCCATCTGCCGTCTGGCACAGCTTGCGCGTGCGGCGGGCATGCATTTGGTTATTGCAACCCAGCGCCCCTCCGTTAACGTTATTACGGGTACGATTAAAGCAAATATTCCGTCAAGAATTGCATTTGCAGTTTCAAACGCAATCGATTCCAGAACGATTTTAGACTCTGCGGGTGCGGAAAAACTGCTTGGCCGCGGCGACATGCTCTACCACCCCACCGGCGCACCGAAGCCGATTCGTGTGCAAGGTGCATTTCTTTCGGACAGTGAGCGTGACGCAC
>CAKSHV010000175.1 GCA_934457515.1 uncultured Clostridia bacterium | reverse complement strand
CGGCAGTCAAGAGAAGAATATGCGGCGTTTGCTTCCCGCATGCGAGAGATAACAGCGCTTTTCCTGCGCCAAAGAGAGGCATATACTTCGTATCAGCGTATATTGGATAATTGCGCGTTTTTCGAGCAGGACAGAAAAATGGTGCATGCGGTATACCGCGCAACCGTCATTAACTGCATGCGCAGCTGCGGCGGCATTTACCTTTTGTGCGACGGTATTGTCGGATACCTGACCGGCAGAGGAAACGCGCATCTCGAAACGGGCGATACCGTTGCGGTTGTGCTCGAACGTATGCGTGCAGACGGTATGTGGCTGTATTTCCGCCGTGCAACAGGGGCGGGCATGCCTTTGGCACGCGGCATCATTTATGAAACCAAACAAAATAATTTGAAAAAATCGGACAGTCAAAAAGGATATTAAATAAAATATGTCGAATACTTAATAATAAGGGGAACAAAAGCTATGAAAACCATAACGGCAGAGCAGATTATAAATGCGGTTAAAGAAGCATGTATCGAGGCAAATATTTTTCTTCCGCAGGACATAAAAGACGCGCTTTGTGCTGCCGCAGAGGCAGAAACGGGCGTAAGTTACGATATTTTATCGCAGCTGAAAGAAAATTACACCATTGCCGAAACCGAGCAAATGCCGGTTTGTCAGGACACCGGGATGACCGTTGTGTTTGCCGAAATCGGACAAGATGTGCACCTTTCGGGCATGCCGTTTGAAGAGGCGGTTGCAGAGGGCGTTCGGCAAGGTTATGCAGAAGGATATTTAAGAAAATCTGTTGTGCAGGACCCGATTTTGCGCGGGAATACCGGTGATAACACACCGCCCGTGATTCACACGCGCATTGTCCCCGGCGAGGATTTAAAACTTACAATTGCGCCGAAAGGATTCGGCAGCGAAAACATGAGCGCGCTTTGTATGTTAAAACCGTCGGACGGCAGAGAAGGCGTTGTCAATTTCATATTGGAAACGGTGAAAAAAGCAGGAAGCAACCCTTGCCCGCCGGTTGTGCTGGGCATCGGCATCGGCGGCACCATGGAAAAAGCCGCGCTGCTTGCAAAACAAGCACTGATGAAACCGATTACATTAAAAAACGAAAATCCGTTTTATGCAGAGCTTGAAGACGAGCTGCTTCAAAAAATCAACGCGCTTGGCATCGGTCCCGGAGGACTCGGCGGAAAAACCACGGCGCTCGGCGTGAACATCTTAACCTATCCGACGCATATTGCAGGTCTGCCCGTTGCGGTCAATATGAGCTGTCATGTAACCCGACATCAAACAGTTATACTGTAAGAGGAAAGGACGATGGATATGAAAGTTCAGGTTGTGGAAAGAAAAGTCAATTTGAAGGATGCAACAAAAGAGCATTTACAGGAAAAAATCGGCAAGTTCGGCAAAGTCTTCGGCGATGAGGCAACTGCCACGGCAACTTTCTATGTGCAGAAAAATAAAATTTTCTTAGAGATAACCGTCCGTGCGGCTGATGTGATTGTGCGTGCCGAAACATGCGATACAGATGCGCGTTGCGCAATTGATAAGGCAACCGAGATTATAGACGGGCAGATGAGAAAGTATAAAACACGTCTTGCAAAACGGCTGAAAACCGCATATATCCCCGAAACGGCGGAATATGAGATTGAGGAAGAGCCGGCATTTGAGATCGTGAAAAATAAGCAGTTCTTTGTGAAACCCATGCAGCCTGAAGAGGCAATTTTGCAGATGAAGTTGCTTGATCACACATTTTTCGTGTTCCGCAATGCGAAAACCGAAAAGCCTTCTATTGTATATTGCAGAAAAGACGGAAAATACGGTTTGATTGATATTTCGTAAAACGAATAAACGGCTTGGGGCGGCAGAAAATGCCGCCTTATCCCGTTCGTTACAGAAAAAACGTGCATTTTATTGGGCATTTATTCTGTTTTTGAAAATAAAAAAGGATTTTTCGGCAGGTGTGTCGAATTAAATGTATCGTGGAAAAAGAGGAGGAGAAAAGTGGCAATTCCGGCAAGCGTTATTCAGGAAATCACCGAGCGGACAGATATTGTGGACCTGGTTTCAAGATATGTTACCTTAAAAAAGTCCGGCGCGGACTATGTCGGTCTTTGTCCGTTTCATTCCGAAAAAACGCCGTCGTTCCGCGTAACCCCCTCCAAACAGATGTTTTACTGCTTCGGCTGCCAAAAGGGCGGCGGGCCCGTTCAGTTTTTAATGCAGATTGAAAATTTGAATTTCCCGGACGCGGTAAAAAAACTCGGCAACGAGTGCGGCATTCAGGTCAGCACTTTCGGCGCGGCAGATGATAAGGCGGAAAAAAGACGAAAACAAATGCTTGACGCGAATAAAGAGGCGGCACGCTACTTTTATTCCTGTCTTGCGGCACCCTGCGGACTAAACGCGCGCAAATATTTGAAAGACAGAGCTTTAACGCCCGAAATTATCAAAAAATTCGGAATCGGCTTTGCACCCGACTCGTGGGATGCTTTGAAAAAATATCTGTTTTCCAAAGGCTTTTCGGAGCAGATTTTGGTGGACGCGGGCTTGATTTCCAAAACGGAAAAGGGTTCAACATTCGATCGGTTCAGAAACCGCGTTATGTTCCCGATTTTTGATGTTACGGGCAACGTAATCGGATTCGGCGGCAGAGTTTTAGACGATTCAAAACCGAAATATTTAAACACCGCAGATACGCCTGTGTTTGACAAAAGTGCCAATTTATACGCCCTAAATCTTGCAAAAAACGATAAATCGGCACAAGTTGTTGTGGTCGAGGGCTACATGGATGTGATTACCCTTTACCAGTACGGCATCGAGCGCGCAGTGGCGTCGCTCGGAACAGCACTGACGGCGCATCAGGTACGGCTTTTAAAACGCTATTCCAAAGAAGTCATTTTGTGCTACGACGGTGACGGGGCGGGGCAAAAGGCAACGCAGAGAGCGGTGGGACTTTTGCGCGAAGCAGAAGTGCGCGCGCGGGTTGTGTCCCTTGCGGATTCGGGCGCAAAAGACCCGGACGAATTTTTGAAAAAATTCGGAGTTGACCGCTTTTTAGAGCGTATTAACGGTGCAAAAGCGCCTGTTTTGTATAAAATTGCCGTGATGAAGGAAAACTATGATTTATCACAGCCCGAGCAGCTGTCCGCTTTTTTAAAAGAGACGGCAGAAGAAATTGCATTGTTAAACGAGCCTGTAGAGCGGGATGTGTTTGTGCGCAAAATTGCAGAACTGTACCCGGTTAAAGAAGAGGCGCTTGCCGAACAGGTGAAATGGACACTGCTTCGCAGAAAACAGACAGAAAGAAAACAGGAAAAGGTTGAAGTGCAGCGGGTTGCGCGCCAGAGAGCCGCAGTTTCCGCAGGGAATATGACCGAAACGGCAGAGGGCAGACTGTTTGCACTTGCCTTAAAATATAACGAGGCGCTGTCCGCCGTAAGCCGGCGGGGCGGCGATGCACTTTTTGAAAACGAAGGGTATAAAACAGCCATTCAAGCGCTGCTTGCCATGCGCGAGAGCGGAGAGAAAATTCCGGAGGCGGATGTGTTTATCACCATGCTTCCGTTAGAAATAAGCGGCTTGCTTGCGGGCGCGGTTCAGTCGTGCGCTTCCGTATCCGAGCCGGAAAAAGTAACAAATGAAGTGATAGACAAGCTGTTTGAAATTCGCAAGCGCGAGCAAATCAAAAAACTTGCGGCAGAGGGCGATGTCGAGGGGGTTAACAGCCTTTTACATAATAAGGAGGATGAACATGCCAAAAGAGGATAGCAGAAGAACGATTGTGAAAAAACTGTTGGAAAAGGGCAAGAAAAACGGCTCTTTGTCCTATCAGGAAATCATGGATGCTTTAGAGGCAATCGAACTGCAAACCGAGCAGATTGAATCGATTTACGAGGCATTGGAAAACGCAGGT
>CAKSHV010000174.1 GCA_934457515.1 uncultured Clostridia bacterium | reverse complement strand
CGGCAAACGAAAGAGAGATTTTTTCGCCCTTTTTCGCCCGAACGGTCGTTTCAACATAGCCTGTAATCTCCTGACCGAAATCAATCACCCATTCGCCCTTCGGCGTTTTAAAGGATTTTATCGGCTTTAACACCTCGTGCTCAACGATTTTCTCGCCCTCCTGCGGAATCAAAACCGCTTTGGAGGCGGTCGGGCGTTTCACGCTTACCCATTCCGACTCCGCTGTCGCGTCATACACCTCGCCATCGTAAATATCCGAAAATAAAACCTTGCTTTTTTTCGCTTTCCAGCTTAAATCGGTGCGCAAAACATCTTCCGTTCCGTCTGTATAGGAAAAGGTAAGTTCACCGATGATGTTTGGCGTTGTTTTGGTTTTTTCGTATTTGAAACGGGAAATATTTTTTCCGTACCACCCGCTGCCAACGCCAACCGTAATCTCATTTTCACCGATTTTAAGCAAATCGGTTATGTCATAAGTCTGATACTGCAGGCGGCGCTCGTAATTCGTCCAGCCGGGCGCAAGCACGAAGTCGCTCACGCGTGCGCCGTTTATATGCGCCTCATACACGCCGTTGGCGGTTATACAAAGGCTTGCGCTTTTCAAATTTTCTTTCACGCAGAATTTTTTTGCATATTCGGGGCAAACCTCGCCGAAATCCGCGTCGGGCGCAATCCACATTGCGTCTTTAATCATATTCATCAGCTCCTTATTTGTTAAGGGTATTGTATCACATGTTTTACAAAATAACAATAGGGATTATTTTATATTTATAGGCGGAATTTAACTTTTTGCCTTTACAAGCAAAAAAATTTATGCTATACTGAAACAAAAAAAGGGAGATTTTATGTATGCTGATTAAACACCAAAGTCCCTCCGTCCGCCTAACCGGCAGATGGAACACGCAGGATGAAAACATGGCAGTCACCACCGCGCCGGGCGCCTATCTTGAAATTGCATTTAAGGGCGAGCTGGCAACGCTTTTGTTTGACACGGATTTTAACGCGGAAAACTTTCCGCACCTTTACATATCGGTAGACGGCGGACCGATGATTGAATCGGTTTTAAGCCCGTTTATTCATATCAAGACGGGGTCAGCCGGTGCGCACACTTTAAAGGTGATTTACAAAAGCTCGGTTGAAGACTTAAACCGCTGGTATAGCAAGCTGCTTAACAAAGTAACTTTTTTGGGATTAGAGGCAGACGCCGAAGCGCCCCTTGCGCCCGACGCCCGCAAAACCGTTGAATTTATCGGCGATTCAATTACTGAGGGTATACTGGTGGAAACCCGAACCTATGACAAGGTTGACACGCAAAACCGCGTGTATCAGGACGATGTGACCGCAACCTACGCGTGGCGGACCGCAGAGCTTTTGAATCTGCGCCCGTATATTATGGGGTACGGCGCAGTCGGCATAACGAGAAGCGGCTCGGGTGGCGTTCCGAAAGTGATTGATTCCTATCCGTTTAACTATGAAAATTCGCCCGCAGCAGCGCCGAATGCGAATTTGATCGTCATCAACCACGGCGCAAACGATATGGGTGCGCCGGCAGAGGTCTATACAAAAGGGTATTCGGAGTTTTTGGATTTGGTGCGCAGCCGAAACCCGAAATCCAAAATTGTGGTGCTTTCCGCTTTCTGCGGTGCACACGTGAACGAATTGGAAGCCGCAATTGCGGACTATAACAAGGGAAAAAGCGAAAGCATTGCTTTTATCAACGGTTCGAACTGGGTTCCGAAAGAGCCGCTGCACCCCCTGCGCGCAGGGCACAAGATTATAGCCGGCTACCTTGCAGAAGAATTAAAAAAATTCCTGTAGGGGAATGTAAAAAAGTTTAGATTGCAAAAAAGGGACTGTGAGCAAGTCATGGTCCCTTTTGTGTTTATTCATAATTATTTTTCTACAGCAGCCTCTCCTGCATCACGCGGCTCGCCTCGTGCTCGAATCCGTCCGAAAGCGGCTTAAAATCCGCCGCACCGTCCGCTCCGTATTTTTTTATAAGTGCGCGCTTTAAAATAATATCCGCCAGTTGCGGGTTTTTCGGAAGCAGCGGTCCGTGCAGATAAGTTGCGAACACATTGTTTTTCAAAACGCCCTCAAAACCTGACTTTCCGTCGTTTCCGCAGCCCTTAAGCACTTTTCCCAAAGGCGTTTCGTCCTTTATGTCGGTTCTGCCGCCGTGGTTTTCAAACCCGACCAGGCGGAATGTTTCACCGTCGATTTCGCACTCTAAAACAATGTTTCCGATTAAGCGCCCCTCGCCGCGGTGGGTGTCAATGTCTAAAATTTGAAGTCCCGGGACGGTTTCGTCCCCCATCTGATAAAAATTGCCGAGCAGCTGATAGCCGCCGCACACCGCAACAATCACGCCGCCGTTTTCGGCATAGGCTTTCAGTTCGTCTTTCATATTTAAAAGCTTTTGGCACACCAATCCCTGCTCGCGGTCCGACCCGCCGCCCAAAAACAAAATATCGGTTTTTAAAAGGTCGGGCAGTGCATCGCCCACAACCTCTGTAACGGACGCCTTAATTCCGCGCCACGCGCTTCGCATGCAAAGAGTCGCAATGTTGCCCCTGTCGCCGTACAAATTCAAAAGGTCGGGATAAAGGTGCGTGATATTTAACTGTTTTTCGCTCATTTTTCTACTCCTCCCGACTTTGCCTCTAATTCTTTCAAAAGCGCCTGGGTGGAAAACAGCGCCGTGTAGTTCACCAAAACATACAGCGTTTCGCCTTTCCCCAAAAGGGCTTGATTTACCGCCTCTTTCACCTCGGCGAACAACTGAATTTTTTTCTCTTCAATTCCCGCATATTTTAAGCGCAAACCCATGTCCGCATACCGCGCTCCGGTTGTTTTATAGCTCAAAACCGAGCTGTTTTGCACCATGGAATCAAAATCCACGTCCCACAGCCACGAAACGTCGCGTCCGTCCTGCGCCCCGTCGTTTATGGCAATCACCACGTCCTTTGTGCGCGGATCCTCCAAAACCGAGCTGACCGACTGGTTAAATCCCGCGGGATTTTTGGCAAGAATTAAGTAAACCGGCTTGCCGCCGATTGAAAACTCCTCCATGCGTCCGATTTGCGGACGGTAGTTTAAAACGCTTGCCGCAATTTTATCAAACGGAATGCCGCACTCTGCTGCGCACGCCGCAGCCGCTAAAATGTTATAAATATTATACATGCCGCGCCGCTTGGTTTTCAGCGTGCCGAACCCCTCCAACTCAAACGCCACATGGGGAAACACCCGGATGTTTTGCGCGTTAAATGTAATTTCGGGGCGTTTAAACCCGCACTCGCACGCATAATCGCCCAGCTGACTGTAGTGATAAAAGCGGTATTGCAGCGGTTTTCCGCAGCAATAGCAGAATTTTCCCTCTTTAATTTTGCTCTCGTAGTCACGAAACGGCTCTTTAATACCGAAAAACAGGGTTTTGTTCTTAAAATTCCTCACAGTTGCCGCAACCAACGGGTCATCCGCGTTGCAAATCAGCTCCGCATTCGGGGCAAGAGAAATCGCGTCTTTCAAATACCGCATGGTAATGTCAATCTCGCCGTAGCGGTCAAGCTGGTCGCGGAACAGGTTGTTTACAATGATTTTGGTGGGCGTTACATACTTTAAAATGTGCTTTGCCCACGCCTCGTCCATTTCAAGGCATGCCGCGTCGGCATGAATTTTGCCGAAAATATTCGCCTTGTCCAAAAAAGCCGCCGTAACGCCCGAAAGCAGATTAGCGCCCACGCGGTTTGCAACAATTTGTTTGCCGTCCGCCTCGAAACAGTCGGCAAGCAAGTTGTTTGTGGTTGTTTTGCCGTTGGTTCCCATAACGGCGACAATTTCGCCCGAAACGGATTTCGCCATTCTGCCCAAAATATCAGGATATAGTTTCAGCGCAATTCTGCCCGGCGTTGTGGTTGCCTTTCTGCCGAGC
>CAKSHV010000173.1 GCA_934457515.1 uncultured Clostridia bacterium | reverse complement strand
AATTTCAGGCAAGCCTGAAATGATAGCATAAGAACTTGCAATGCAAGTCCCGCGGGCGAATGCCCGCTCCCGCGCAAGGATTGCGCGGATGCACATATTGACGGCTTCGCAAAAATACCCTTGCAAGCAAGTATTTTTACTCATGGTAGAATACGTTGGGACAATGAAATTTCAGGCAAGCCTGAAATGATAGCATAAGAACTTGCAATGCAAGTCCCGCGGGCGAATGCCCGCTCCCGCGCAAAGGGTTGCGCGGCTGCACATATTGACGGCTTCGTAAAAATGCCCTTGCAAGCAAGCATTTTTACTCATGGTAGAATAGTTGAAAGAAGAAATTGCGGCACATGACAAAGGGATAAGTGCATGAAATGGCGGGCTTATTCCGTTATAGAATAGAAATTTACGAAACTGCAAAATATAGGAAGAGCGAATAAAGGAGGCGGTAAGATGGCAGCAAAGGCGGTAGAGCTTGTTAAACAGGCGGAGCAGACGGCATATAAAACCGTTGAGGCGGCAAAAGAAAGCGCAAAAGCCCTTGAAAAAAAGGCGGAGCAGGACGGTGACGCACTGCTTGAAAAAATCCGCGCCGAGGCAAGTGCAGAGGCAAAAAGCATAACAGGTTATGCAGAGCAGGAGGCGAAAAAACTGACTGCCAAGGCGGAAAAAAGTGCAGATGAGGCACTTTCGGAACTCAAGAACAAAACCGAAAAAAAACAGGCGGAGGTTGTTTCCGGCATGGCAGACATGCTGTTTTAACAGCCAGCCGAATGAAATTTAATAAGGAAAGGAGAGTGTTGCCCTTTGATAGCCAAAATGAAAAAAATTGAGGTTATCGGTATGAAATCGCAGCGCAAAGCGGTTATGGAGCTTTTGCAGCAGATGGGTGCGGTGGAATTTTCCGAGCAGGAAGATGATGCGGAAGGCTTGGAGAGCATAGACGTTTCGGACAGAATTATGCAGTTCGAGCGCTACTTATCGGTTTCCGCGCAAGCCCTTTCGGTGCTGGATGAATATGCACCCGAAAAAACGGGCATGTTTCAGGCGCGAAAGGAAGCGCCCTTAACAAAATTTTCCATGGCGCAGGGCGAGGCAAAATCCATGGGCGATTTGGTGTTCGGCATTACTGCGGCGGACAAGAAAATTCACGAACTGAACGTGGAAATCGGGCGTGTGCGCGGCAAAATTGCGTCACTTAAGCCCTGGGAAGCCTTAGATGTGCCGCTGAATTTCGGCGGGACGGACAAAACCGTGTCTGCCATCGCGTTTTTGCCCTTTGAGGCAGATTACGCCGCAGTGGAAAAGGCGTTGGGCGATACGGCAGAGAAGATTTATTTTGAAATAACCGACAAGGAAAAAGATTCCACGCGCGTTTTCTTTTTGTATTTGCGGGAAGACGCCGAAACGGCAGAGCGTGCCATTCGTGAGGGCGGATTTTTGCCCCCGTCTTTTTCCCTTTCGCACTTCACGCCGACCAAAAAAATTGAACAGCTGACGCAAAAAATCGAGTCGCTCGAAAGCGATGTTGCAAAGCAGAAACAGTTTTTATCGGACTGCGGAGCAAAGCGCCGCGATATTCAGATGTTTTACGACCACATTGTGCTTCGGCGGGACAAATACGAACAGCTGGAAAAGCTGAAGCAAACCGAAAAAACCTTTGTGCTGGAGGGGTATGTTCCCGAAAAAAGAGCCAAAACCGTGAAAGAAAAAATAGAGGCGAGCACATTGTCTTATGCGGAAATTTCAGAAGTTCCGGAATCGGAAGAGGCACCGGTTTTGTTTGTAAACGGCGGGTTTGCCCGCCCGGTGGAGGGAATTACAAAAACCTATTCCATGCCCGGCAAAACCGACATTGACCCGAACGGCATTATGGCATTTTTCTACTATTTGTTTTTCGGCATGATGTTTTCGGACGCGGGCTATGGCTTGCTTTTGGCGCTTGGTGCGGGTTACCTCGGCTTTATTGCCAAAACCGAAAAAGCCACGAGAGAAAACATGCGAATGTTTTGCTACTGCGGCATTTCAACCACCTTTTGGGGCTTGATGTACGGCAGCTTTTTCGGGAATGTGATTCCGGTGGTTTCGGGCACGTTTTTCGGCGCGGAGCACGTGTTAAAACCCTTGTGGTTAGACCCCGTTCAGGAACCGCTGACCCTTTTGATTTTCTCAGTCGCGCTGGGACTTGTGCAAATTATCGTGGGCCTTGGCATTAAGTTTTACATGCTGTGGCGGCAGGGCGAAAAAGCGTCTGCCGTGTTTGATGTGGGACTTTGGATTTTCATTCTGCTCGGCGTTTGCGCGCTGGCAGGCGGCAAAGGACTTGGAAACGAGATGGCGGCAACGGTAGGCATGTATATGATGATTGTCGGCGCTGTGGGCTTGGTTTTAACCCAGGGGCGCGACAAGAAAAATGTATTTGCACGCCTTTTAAGCGGCGTTATCAGTTTATATGACGTAACGAGCTATGTTTCGGACGCGCTGTCCTATTCGCGCCTGATGGCGCTTGGGCTTGCAACCGGCGTTATCGCACAGGTGGTAAACACCATGGGTTCGCTCGGGGGCGGCGGCATTGTAAACGGAATTGTGTTTGCGGTTGTGTTCGTTGTGGGGCACGCGTTAAACTTTGCAATCAACTGTCTTGGTGCTTATGTACACACCAACCGATTGCAGTATGTTGAATTTTTCAGTAAATTTTATGAGGGCGGCGGACGCGCGTTCAGCCCCCTTGGCATGAATACAAAATATTATGAATTTATGGAGGAATAAGGTATGAATTTAGGAACAGTGTATGCGCTGCTTGGCGTAGTAATCGCAGTGGTTTTGGCGGGTATCGGCTCGTCGAGAGGTGTTGGTATGGCGTCGGAGGCGGCGGCAGGCGTTATTACGGACGATCCGTCCAAATTCGGTAAATTGCTTGTTTTGCAGCTTTTGCCGGGCACACAGGGCTTGTACGGCTTAATTGTCGGCGTTATGGTGCTTTTAAACATCGGTATTCTGGGCGGCACTCCCATTCAGGGCGACCTTGCGGGCGAAGCGATTGGTCTGGGATACTTAGCATCCTGCATTCCGATCGGCCTCGGCGGTCTGTTTTCCGCAATCTATCAGGGCAGAGTTGCAGCGTCAGGCGTGAACATCGTTGCAAAGAAACCTCAGGAGTCCTCGAAGGCGATTGTTTCGGCATCGCTGGTTGAATTGTATGCACTTTTGGCATTTATCACATCCTTCCTTATGGTTATTAACGTAAACAAGGCTTTCGGACTTTAATTTATCAATCGTTAAGGTACAGGAGGGCTGAAAAATGGCAGATTTGCAGCGCATAACCGGGCATATTGAACAGGCGGCTAACGAAGAGGCTGCCGAAATTGCCCGCAATGCACAGGATAAATACGATGAAATTCTGCGTGCCTATCGGGCGCGCGGTGAGCAGGAAAGCAAGGATGCGTTAGAAAATGCGCGCAAAGAGGCGGAAAGAATAACAGAACGCGCAATATCCGCTGCGGCGCAGAAAAACGCACAGTCGCTTTTGGCTTATAAAAATCAGAAAATCGGCGAAGTGATTGAAAGCGCCAAAAAATACGTGCTTTCAATGGACAGAGAAGAATACATGCGCCGTATGCAGCGCCTTTTGGAAAGCAAGGCAGGAAATCCGGCAAAGGCGGGCGTTGTGGCATTTAATGCGGCGGATTTGAAAGACATTCCAAGTGGTTTTAAAGCAAAAATTGCGGAACTGCAGCTGAAAATTGCAGATGAGTCTGCCGATATTTCGGGCGGATTTTTGCTTGTTTTCGGCAATGTGGAGGAAAATTGCTCGATAGACGCACTGTTTCGTGAAAATCACGAAAAACTGGTGGACTATGCGGGAAAAAATTTATTTTGACGGATTGGCTTTTTGACTGCGTAACACGCGGCAAAAAACCAAAGGAAACGAGGTGTTACATTGAACCAGAC
>CAKSHV010000172.1 GCA_934457515.1 uncultured Clostridia bacterium | reverse complement strand
ATTAAAAACCGTGCGCAGCAGCAAATAAAAAATTTATAAAGAAAATATGCAGAGGGCAGCGTCCTCACCGTCCCGCACCAAATCAGATATTAAAAAATGCGCCTTAAACAGGCGCATTTTTTATTTGACGAACGGGGAATTTTGTAGTATAATAGTAGAAAGTCTGTTTTTCATGGCGCAGGCGATGAAAAAAGCAAATCGGAAAGGCATGAAGTTTCGTTATGAAAAAGTTTTTAATGGGCAATGAAGCCATTGCGCTGGGCGCAATACATGCGGGCGTAAACCTGGTTTCGGGTTACCCCGGCACACCGTCCACCGAAATTTTGGAAACGGTGGCAAAGCAAAACAAGGGTGATATTTATGTGGAATGGTCGGTCAACGAAAAGGCTGCTTTAGAGGTGGCTGCGGGCGCGGCATATGCAGGCGCGCGCACGCTGGTTACCATGAAACAAGTGGGTTTAAACGTTGCGTCCGACCCGCTGATGAGCCTTGCCTATGTGGGCGTTAAAGGCGGCATGGTTATCGTTTCGGCAGACGATCCCGGCCCGATTTCCTCGCAGACCGAGCAGGACACCCGCCATTTTGCCAAGTTTGCAAAACTGCCTGTGTTTGACCCGTCCTCTCCCGAAGAGGCATATAAAATGATAGGGGACGCGTTTTCCTATTCGGAAAAATATGAAACACCCGTTCTGTTCCGCCCCACAACCCGCGTCTGTCACGGATGCGCGGATGTGGAAATAAAAGATTCTTACGAAAAACATACTGCAGAAGGCTTTGTGAAAGATACAAAGCGCTGGGTTATTTTCCCGCGCAGTTCTTATTTAAATCACATTAAATTAGAAAAGCGGTATGACACGCTTTCGGACGATTTTTCGGATTATGCAATGAATTTTACCGAAAATGAACAAAAAAGTGAAATCGGCATTGCGTGCTCGGGCATCAGCTACGCCTATGTGAAAGAGGCGCTGTCTGCCTTAAACGTATCGGTGCCGCTGCTTAAAATCGCAACCGCCTACCCGTTCCCCGAAAAGAAAGCGCTTTCGTTTATGGAAAACGTGAAGCAGATTTTGTGCTTTGAAGAGCTTGACCCGGTTTTGGAAACGGAACTGACTTTGCTTTGCGGAAAACACCATTTGCCCCTTACTATCCGCGGCAAAAAGACGGGCGACAATGTGATTGCGGGCGAAAACTCGGTTGCGGAAATTAAAAAGTCCGTCAGCCGTGCGTTAAATCTCCCTGTTTTAGAAGAAAAGGCACCCGAAATGCCGCCCCTGCCCGTGCGCCCGCCCGTGCTTTGCGCCGGCTGTCCGCACCGCGCTTCGTTTTATGCGGTTAAACAGGCGATGAAGGGCAAAAAAGCTGTTTTCTCGGGCGATATCGGCTGCTACACTTTGGGAAATGCCATGCCGCTTGACATGGTGGACACCTGCCTTTGCATGGGTGCAGACGTCACCATGGCACAGGGCTTGCATCGGGCAGAACCGGACGCCGTGCATTTTTCGTTTATTGGCGATTCCACCTTCTTTGCCTCGGGCATTACGGGGGTTGTGAACGCGGTATATAACGGAACCGACATTGTTTTAATTGTTTTGGATAATTCCACCACTGCCATGACAGGTCACCAGCCGCACCCCGGCACGGGCGTGACCATGATGGGCGATGTGGCGCAGAAAATAAGTATTCAAAAGATTTTGGAAGCCATCGGCGTTTCGGTAACGGTTGCCGACCCGCTGGATTTAAAATCTGCAATCAGCGCCGTGAAAGACGCGGCTGAACAAAAGGGCGTTCGCGCGATTATTTTCAAATCGCCCTGTATCGCCGTTACCAAGCCAAGCGGAGGATACACTGTAACAGACTCTTGCATCGGCTGTAAAAAATGTATTAAAGAACTGGGCTGCCCCGCTGTTGTGTTAAACAGCGGAAAGGTGGAAATCGAGCCGTCGCTTTGCTTCGGCTGCGGCGTTTGCGCCAAGGTTTGCCCCGTTTCGGCAATAAAAGGAGGTGCGCTGAAATAATGGCTGTTATGAGTTATTTGCTTTGCGGCGTCGGCGGACAGGGCACGGTTCTTGCCTCGAAGCTGATTGCTTACTGCGGCATGAAAGCCGGCAAAAAGGTGCGCACCAGTGAAACAATAGGTATGGCGCAGCGCGGCGGATGTGTGGTCAGCCACGTTCGCGTGGGTGACGAAATTTTCTCCCCCATCATCCCCGAAAAACAGGCGGACATGATTATTGCATTCGAGCCTGCCGAGGCGGTTCGCTGTCTTCCTTATTTAAAAGACGGCGGAACGGTGATTGTGAACAAAAAAGCGGTAAAACCCGTGACCGACGCGCTTTTGGGCGCGTCTTACGAGGGCGAAACCATGCTCTCTTACTTACAGTCGACTGTCAAAAATTTATATATAATAGACGGTGAAGAAATTTGTTCAAAATGCGGTTCGCCAAAGGTTTTGAACATTGCGCTGCTTGCCGCAGCCGCAAAAACGGGGCTGTTTTCCATAACGCCCGACGAGCTTAGAGAGGCGATTACAGAAAGGCTGCCCGAGAAATTTCACGCAATCAATTTGCGGGCAGTAGACGAGGTGAGTTTATGAAAATGACAGAAACACAGTTTAAGCTGATTAAAGATCAGCTTAAGAAACTGACGAGCATGGATTGTTTTTACAAAACCAAGCTCGAGGGCGTAAACGTTGACGACATTCAAAGCCAGGAAGACTTTGAAAAGCTGCCGTTTACATGGAAGGGCGATTTAAGAGAGGCGTATCCGTTAGGGCTGCAAGCCGTTCCCGATGAGGAAATCGTGCGCATACACTCCTCTTCCGGCACAACCGGCACACCAGTTATTATCCCCTATACTGCACAGGATGTTGCGGACTGGACGGAAATGTTTAAGCGCTGCTATGAAATTGCAGGAATTACAAACACCGACCGCGTGCACATCACCCCGGGGTACGGATTATGGACAGCAGGCATCGGCTTCCAGGCGGGCGTTGAAAAATTGGGTGCTATGGCAATTCCCATGGGTCCCGGCAACACCGACAAGCAAATTAAAATGATGATGGATTTAAAATCGACTGTTTTGTGCGCAACATCTTCCTACGCCCTTTTGCTGGCAGAGGAAATTGCAAAGCGCGGCGTTGCGGACAAAATCCATTTAAAGAAAGGCATTATCGGCTCCGAGCGCTGGGGAGAAAAAA
This sequence comes from uncultured Clostridia bacterium, assembly GCA_934457515.1. Taxonomy (GTDB): domain Bacteria; phylum Bacillota; class Clostridia; order RGIG6154; family RGIG6154; genus RGIG6154. The sequence continues at coordinate 751 of CAKSHV010000172.1, read as the reverse complement.
TGCGCAAGCGCATTGCAAACGAGCTTGGCGTTGAGCTTTATGATATTTACGGATTAACCGAGGTATACGGCCCCGGCATCGGTATCAGTTGCGAACACAAGTGCGGCATGCATTATTTTGACGATTATGTATATTTTGAAATTGTAAACCCGAAAACAGGCGAAATTGTGCCGGACGGCGAAATCGGCGAACTGGTTATTACAACCTTAAAAAAGCAGGGCGCGCCGCTTATCCGCTACAGAACGCACGATTTAACGCGGTTTATTCCGGGCGAATGCGCATGCGGACGAAAATATCCGCGCATTGACGTGATTTTGGGCAGGACGGACGACATGGTTAAGGTGAAAGGCGTTAACATTTTCCCAAGCCAGATTGACGAGATGGTAAGCACCGTTCCGGGTGCTTCGAGCGAATACCAGTTCATGATTGACCACTTAAACGGCAAGGATATTTGCACACTGTTTGTGGAAATTGAGGACGGCGCGGACAAAGAGGCTGTCGGCAAGGACGTGCAGGCGCACTTTAAATCCAAAATCGGAATTTTGGTAAATGTGAAACCTGTTTCCATCGGCGATTTGCCGCGAAGCGAGAAGAAGTCTACCCGCGTATTTGACAACAGATACTAATGGGAATGTAAAAAAGCCCGGACTGCAAAAAGGCATATTGAGTTCCGCTTGTTTATGCCATAGGTTTGTCCGTTCCGATCTTTTTCCTGCTTCCCTGATAAACACAAAAGAACAGCGTGTCGGCA
>CAKSHV010000171.1 GCA_934457515.1 uncultured Clostridia bacterium | reverse complement strand
GTCATCTTTGATGTTTGTGGTGATTATGCTGCTTATGGTTTTGGTTAACAGCGGCGGTAAAAAGGCAAACGAAAAAGAATCCTTGCCGCAAAACCGTTAAACGAAAAACGAAGAAAGGAAGATTGAAATGATGAAAAAAATTCTGGCTATGCTCCTTGTTCTTGCGCTTTCCCTTTCGGTTTGCGCCTGCGGCGGACAAAACACCCCCACTGCGGATAAACCGCTTGCGGGAACCACCCTTAAAGTGTATAACTGGGGCGAATATATTGATGAAGACGTTATCGGCATGTTTGAAGACGAAACCGGCATTAAAGTGGTTTACGATACCTTTGAAACCAACGAAGATATGTACACCAAATTGAAAGCGTCCGGCACAAACACCTATGATGTCTGCATTCCGTCCGACTACATGATTAAGCGTATGATTGACGAGGATATGTTGGAAAAAATCGATTTTTCTAATGTGCCGAACTATAAATACATCGATACAAAATACGAAAAACAGGTGTTTGACCCGAATGATGAGTATTCGGTTCCGTACATGTGGGGAACGGTCGGTCTTGCAATCAACACCGACTTGGTTTCCGAAAAGATTGACAGCTGGGACGTTTTGTGGAACTCCAAATATCAAAAGAAAATTTTAGGTCTTGACAGTGAGCGCGACGCGGTTGGCCTTACCTTAAAAGCCCTCGGTTACTCCTTAAATTCCAGAGATTCGAAAGAATTGGAGGAAGCAAAACAGGCGCTGATTAAGCAAAAGCCGAACATTTTGGCCTATGTGGGCGACCAGGTAAAAGACAAAATGATTAACGAAGAGGCTGAAATTGCTATGCTGTGGTCGGGCGACGGTATTGCTCTTAAAATGGAAGACCCGAAATTTGAATATGTTATTCCGAAAGAAGGTTCAAACTTCTGGATTGACTCGGTTGTTATTTTAAAAGGCACACAGAACAAAGCGGGCGCAGAAGCGTTTATCGACTTCCTTTGCCGCCCCGACATTGCACTTAAAAATGTGGAATACATCTGCTACTCCACCCCGAACACTGAGGCGTTCAATCAGCTGCCCGATGAAATAAAAAACGATAAGTCGGCATACCCAGGTGAAGACGTTCTGTCCAAATGCGAAATTTTTGAAAATCTTGCAGACAGTGACATTATTCAAACCTACTCCAAAATCTGGACCGAAGTTTTATCGCAATAAAAAATTAAAAGTCCCACGCTGTAGAGCATGGGACTTTTTTCGCTATTATCGTGTTAAGATATTGCAAAAATACATAATTTTGATGAAAAATATTGACATTTCATTTTAAATATGATATAGTAAGGATTGACGAATTATTTCTTATTTCTTTTTTACCCGTACGGCATTTTGTCCGTTCGGGTCTTTTTTTATAAATTTTCTTTGCGTTTTCCAAAATTATGTGTTATACTGTAAAAAAAGGGGGTAAAAAATGCATATGCAACTAAAAAAATGCATAAAAATTTTATTTCCGCTATTGGTATGTTTACTTCTCTCCGCCTGTTCCACGTCACCGACAGGAATTCAACTTGTTGACAACAAAGTTACATTTGACAGCTTGAATCATGAAAAAACACTGGTGTATACGATTAAGCCCGAAAATGCAGACAAATCGGCAATTGAATGGATCAGCGAGGACGAAAGCATTGCCTGTTTTACCGATTCTGCCACGCTTTGCTCTAAATCCGAGGGTGAAACAAAAGCGTATGCAACAGTGAAAGGCACGAACATAAAAAGCAACAAGGTTTCGGTTATTGTGACGGACAAAAAAGCCGAAGAAGAGCGGAAAAAAGCTGAAAAAGAGGCTTTAGAGAACGCACAAAAGGAACTTGAGGCACAAAATAAGAAAGAGCCGACATCCGAAACAGTGGGCGCTGTCGCTGCGGGGACAATCACCGCATCGGACGCAGCAACGCAAACGCAAGAGGCACCGAAAAACAACAGTTCGACCTCACAAACAGTATACATTGGCAAAACGGGTACGAAATACCATCGGCAGACATGCGGCACATTAAAAGGAAAAGGCCGAGCCATTACTCTTTCGGAGGCTTTGACGCAAGGACGCGAGCCGTGCAAGCGCTGCAAGCCCTAATATTTAAAAACAGCTGTTCGGTTTCGAACAGCTGTTTTTCAGTTCACTTTTTGCCTTTTGTTGCTGCGTCAACCATTTCTTTCGTAATAATAATTTCTTTCACATTTTCCGATTCTACGCCCGGTTCAATTTCTTCGTCATGCGAAATTTCTGAATTTTCTTCTAACTTCTTTAAATACGCTGCAGCCTTTTTAGGGTCTGCTTTTGACTTGTCAAGTGCAAGCGGAATTAGAATGTTTGTGCCGTCATAATTTCTTTTTGGCGAAATTTTACCTGTCTTTTCATCAAATGAAAAAGATGTATTGTCTAAAAACATTTCGGCACTCTCTTTTTACGGTGTCATAAAGGAAATCAGATATATAAATCTGCGATAAAAAGCAATAATCTGCTTTTTCGTCAATGTTATATTTCGAAGAAAATCTACAGACAATCATTGTCGGTATTTTAGACCTTCTCCAAACCGGAGACCTTATTAATATAGGGGCTGTTGAAAGTAATAAACAACAGCTTTCCCCAGGAAATCACATAGCATTAAAATCATCAAATAATTTCATTGATTTTACCTTATTTATATAACAAATCGAAATTGGGTTCAACTCCGTTTTCTTCAAGCATAGAAATTAATCTTCTAAGGTAATCCAATCTTTTCCAATCAACTTTTGCATTTTCTTTAAATCCATCATCACCGCCTATGCTCTCATATGTCTCTTCAGAATAACACATATTTAAAAGCGCTCCCCAATTTAAACCGTTGTTTTCTTCTTTTAGCAGCCTTTCAAGCGATTCTATCGGCGCGTTTTTAAACATCATCATAATTAAATCTGATGTGTTCATATCATTCTCTCCCCAAATGTCATTCACTGCAAATGCCCCGTATAATTTTTGGCATTGTATTCATAAAGATTTTTTTACAGTTTATCACATACTTCTTAAAAAATCAATACATAATATGCACTTTTTATGTTTCAGACTTTTGCCTGTTATTAAAAAAACTCAAACAAATTATTTGATTTTAAAAAATATTTTTCTTTGACTTTTTCGCTGTCATGCGATACACTTTTATCGGCGTTGGATGAAAAGAATACCCTTTTTAGAGCACTTGCTCCAGAGGGAACTCCGGCGTCTTTTTTATCTAAAGCATACATTTGATGAATCCAAAATCGGTTTTCTGCAGCGATTTACGAATTGCCGCGCGGGCGGTTTCTTGCTGCGCCTCTGTTAGTAAGCTGTCCGGAATATGCTTTAAAAAGTTGTCATCAGAGGGATTGACAAGCTGCACAAACTGTGTTAAACTAAGTGTGTCAGATGAAAGAGGAGCATGTGTCATCGGGTCAATTGCACCCGACCGCCGTGCTGCGATCCTTTCATCTGATATTTTTGTTAAAGCAATTCCCATATAAAGTTTGGCGCTTTCCTTGGCGCTTTTTTTGTATGCCTTAACCGTAAATTGGCAGGGAACAACTTCGCCGCTGTTGTTTCTGAAAGCCGAAAGCAACGTATAACCTGCCGAAAGTCTTGGGTCATTTCGTGCAGTCCCCGCATATTTCCTTGTTGCGTCCACCACTTGTGCCGTTCTGAAAACATCTTCAAATCGGTTTAAAAGTTCAATCCATTCCCCGCGGTTTGCAAGGTTAATCTTGTTTGTGCTTTCATTCAAACTGCCGCGCGTGTATTCCGCCTCGATCTGCAAATCGGCATTCGGATATTTTTTAAAGAATCCGCGCTCCACCATAATTTCTTTAATGTTTTTCCGAAGTGCGGAAAGCTTGGCTTTCATTGCTCTGCCTTTTAACGAATCAAAGTGTCCTGTCCCCGGCTCGGAAACAATATAAATGTCC
>CAKSHV010000170.1 GCA_934457515.1 uncultured Clostridia bacterium | reverse complement strand
ACTCCGGACAGAAAAGCTGACCAGCCGTTCCTGATGCCTGTCGAGGACGTATTCTCCATCACAGGCCGTGGTACTGTTGCAACTGGTAGAGTTGAAAGAGGCCAGTTGAAGATTAACGAAGAAGTTGAAATCGTTGGTCTTACAGACGAAAAGAGAAAAGTTGTTGTTACCGGTATCGAAATGTTCAGAAAACTTCTGGACTATGCTGAAGCAGGCGACAACGTTGGTGTTCTTCTCCGTGGTGTTCAGAGAAATGAAATCCAGAGAGGTCAGGTTCTGGCTAAACCGGGTACAATTCATCCGCACACCAAGTTCAAGGGCGAAGTTTACGTTCTGACTAAGGATGAAGGCGGCCGTCATACACCGTTCTTCAACAACTACAGACCGCAGTTCTATTTCAGAACAACCGACGTTACAGGCGTTATCAAACTGCCTGAGGGTGTTGAAATGTGCATGCCTGGCGATAATGTAACCATGGATGTTGAACTCATTACTCCTATCGCTATCGAAGAAGGTTTGAGATTCGCTATCCGTGAAGGCGGCAGAACCGTAGGTTCCGGCGTTGTTACAGCTATCAATGCGTAATTAAACTTAAAATGAAAGAACAGCGATTTATCGCTGTTCTTTTTTTGTTTAATTCGGCGCGCGAAACAGAAAGAGCGTATTTTAAATGGCAGAATTTTGCGCTGGACGGCGTGTTGCAAAGTTTTTTCAAGAAAAAGGGCAAAAGTGAGAGACTGCATAAGATTATAAAAAAGACGGAAAACTCCCTTGAACAGTCATGTTCAAGGGAGTTTTTGTATTCATTATTAAAGATGATTTATGGCGCTAAGTATGCGGTTTGCAATTTCTTTCATGCCCAAATCGCCGGGGTGATTGGCAACGCCTTCGTGGGAGAATTTGCCAATTGCTTTCATGTCGTCCCGTTCGCCCAGGTCGCCCAAATAGACAAACGGATAGCCGTTTTCTTTTGCAATTTCTTCAATTGCCGCGTCAGCCGGGTGCTTCCAAAAACCGGTTGTTAAAACCGCCTTTGCAGTATTTTTCGGATTAAAATAAGTAATCAACTGCTTGTATTCCGCTTTGAAAACATCCGCGTCAAAATCCTTTGTCGGGCAGTTTTCCGCGCAGCGCATAATGATAATGTCTGCACCAAACGGTTTGGCAGCATTGTACAGTGCGAGCATTTCATGCCCTTTTTTATAATTTCGTTCCCACTCGGAAACTTGTGTGATGCACGCAGCGCCTGCCTTTTCTTTTAATCCCGCAAGTACTTGGTGAACATAATCCTTTTCTATAGCGCTTGCTGCCATGCCGAAATCGTTGTTCCAACCGATATCCGGCTTTTTGCCGTGCCGCGTGATGGAATTTCCGATGAATTGCACGCGAATACCGTCCGCATTTTCATTGATAAAAGAAACAAACTCGGGTGGTTTTAATTGGCTTTTTGCCGCTACTGTGTTTTTGTCAATCTGATGCATGTTTTTTGTCACTCCTTAACTGATGTACACATTTTTCAGACAGACTGTTTTAATGCCTCGTCAATGGCGGTTGCCAGCTGGTCGGGGCATGAGGTGGGACGAGGTCCGCAGTGAATACCCTTCAAAATTGAAACAACCTCTTTTGCGGGTCTGCCCTCTGCAAGGCGCGAAACGCCTTGGGTGTTCCCGTTGCAGCCGCCTAAAAACTGCACATTTTTCACAATGCCGTCTTCAATATCGAAAGAAATTTTTTGAGAACAAACGCCCTTTGTTTTATACGTGTAATGCATGATGTAACAACTCCTTTTGTGTATTTTAATTTTGATATCGCTTGCAAAACGGACACTTCGGATCGTCAAAATCGTGCCAATGTCCGCAAACCGGGCATCGCTTTTGCGGCAAGTCGGTTTCTTGGCTGTTCGGCAAAAAGAATTCAGGCTTTCCGCACGAAGATCAGCTGTATAAATCCACAGCCTTAAAATATCTTCCCTCACCGGGTTTGTAAGTAGGTTTAGAAACTATTTCTTCGTCTACTAACTTTTCATTTAACATACCAAATAAAATATGATAAATTTCATTATTAATTTCTTCAACAGGAACCCCATGCTTCAGACTTGTCATTTTAAACTTTCCATGTATATTTTCAAATGCGCACTTAAATGCTCCTGTCAAGTTTTGTTCTACCAATGACTCTATCTGATATGCCACAGAATAACACTCTTTATCCAATACAGGCACACATATCTGCCCATGCTCTGCGTAGTCATACAGCTCTAAAAGCTTTAAGCATATCTCATCACATACGCCGCATGTGATAAACTGTCTTGTTTGTCGAATTAAGTAATTCTTGCAGTTATCTGATTTCTGATTTAACAAATACCAAAGATGCTTTTCATATTCCGAACTGTTTTTATTTGATTTCGATGTTGTATCGGCCGGTAAATTACATCGAAAAAAATCATGACGACTGCCATTTGCATCTCCAAAAGAAAGCAATGCACCGTCTTGTGTTCCAAAACAATTATATGAGCACAATAATTGCTTCGAAAATCGCTCTAATTTGCTCGTTTTTTCATAAATTGTTAAAACATAATCCAACTTATTCAAGTGAATTTTAGAATTTCTCAGCAGTCCTATTCCGGCTAAATAATCCAGATATTTATCATCGAAAATCATACCGCATATTATATGATATAAGTTTCTTTTTATTGAGAAATTATTATTTATTCGCAAAGCCATTCTATTTATTTCATCAATAAAACTAATAAATTTCTTAAATATATTTTCTGCTTCCTCTTTGAGCTTATAAGAAATCTGAATTAGTTCATCTTCCAAAAAAACCGGCGCATCTAACAAAATTAAATTGTCAATTTTTTTCAACACACCAATACAAATCAGTTCATCAATTCTTGTGTTTGAGAAAACATCACATAATTCCTGATACTTACATGAGTAAGGCGCATCACTTATGACTTTTTCAACAATTACATCAATCTTGTTTCTTTTCAAAAACCCTCTTGGGTCATTTTCTTTTTTAAAATCACTATCGCCATAAAAAAATAATTAAATTCATACATAAGTTCATCGCCCTTTCATTATTGGCTCACTATTCAAAAATACTTCAAAGGATAGAATCTTTCATATGTTTTTTCCTCCACTGTTTGAAAGCCGTTTTTAAAAAGCCGCCCAAACATGGGCGGCTTTACTGGATTGCAATATTATTTTGCGCCGCCCATGTAACGCATGAGAATGGTTACGATTTCGGCACGGGTTGCGCTGTTCTGCGGAGCAAGCATATTGTCGCCAACACCTTTAATCAGGTTCTTTCCAAGCGCCCAGTTTACAGCATTTGCCGCCCAATCGGAAACGGTGTTTCCGTCCGCAAACGCTGCCGCGCTGCCCGAAACGGTAGTGTCGCCCTGTTTATAGCTTGTGTAGTTATAAAGAATAACCGCGATTTGTTCTCTTGTAATTTCCGCATCGGGAGCAAATGTGCCGTCACCCATACCCGAAACAATTTTCTTGTCTGCCGCCCACGCGATTGCACTTTCATACCACGAACCGCTTGCAACGTCTGAGAATATGTTTGCGGGAGCCTGCGGCTGATTTTCCATGCGGTACAGAAGGGTTACCAGTGTGCCACGGGTCAGCGCCAAATTCGGCGAAAACTCGGTTGCGCTTGTGCCGCTGACTAAGCCGTTTGTCCAGGCAAACGAAACGCCTTCATAGAACCAGTCGTTTGAAGAAACATCTGTAAAAGGCAATCCCTGTGCCTCGAACTTTGCATAAAGCACGGTGTTTGCACGAATAGGTGTGTTAAAATTAAACTCGGTGGTATACTGCGCATCGGTATACCAGCCTTTAAATACATAGCCTGCTTTAACCGGGTCTGCAATTTTGGTTGCTTTGTTGCCCGAGCTTACATTCTGATTGGTAATACTGCCGTCTGCATGGAAGCTAACAACATAGGTTGTGGG
>CAKSHV010000169.1 GCA_934457515.1 uncultured Clostridia bacterium | reverse complement strand
CTACACTTCCGCTCGGCAACCGCAAAGTTAACCGAAAAACTAAAATCTCTTTCCTATTAGTATACCACATTATTTTTTATAATGCAAGATGTAAGAAAAAAGTCCGGACCGCAAAAAAAGCTGTAAAAAACTTTCGTTTTTTACAGCTTTTTTCATTTTCTTTTCAAAAGCGCATCTGCCGCAAGCAAAATATAACCTGCCGCAAGGACGGTTAAAACACCTGCACCGATAAACACAAACGGATTCGCGCCGAACAGCGCCGGGTATAGGTTAATGCCATAAAACGGCTTTAGGACAAGTGCTGCCGCAACATAATACACCGCGGGCACAATCAGCCACATAAACGGGTCGTATGCTTTAAACGCACCCTTTTTGTCAAAAAACAGCCAGTCTGCCAGAAACAGAATCGGGCACAGCACGCCGTGCGCAAACGGAACGGAAAGCCACTCCGCCTTTTGTTTTGTAACCACCAGCGCGTAAATCAAAACAATTGCCATGCACACCATAATCATGCCCTTCACCCGCAAAAATGCGCCGCCTTTTTTGCCCGTTTCTCCTGCTTTTAAAAGGAACAAAATCAGTGAAACCGCCATAAACAAAAATCCGAGCGCGTTGGCAATGATGCCGAAATATTTAAGCGCCCTAACCAAATTCAAAAGGTCGCCGCGGCAAAGGATGTAAAACGCCCACCCCTCCAAAATCAAAAAGATAAGCCGCCACAGCAGACAAAACCAATTGTTTATATGCTTCAATCCGCTTGAAAACAGCCTGTCCAAAAGATACATGGCAGCTGCCGCAAGGGCGGTTTTTCCGATTAAATCAAGCCAGTCTTTCAAGCTGTTTAAACCAAGCCCCGGCAAACGCAGTAAATTGCCGAACAACCACGAGGCAAGCGCTAAAATTGCAAGCACCCCAAGCAGAGAAAGCAAAGCGTCCAAAAGGCTCACGACGCCCCTTTTGCCGAACAGAAGCCAGTCTAAAATAGCCATGGCGGGAAGCAAAACGCGAATCAGCCAGCCGGAACTGAAGATGCTTAGAAAATCCGACACATTTTGCACAAACAGCCACACTGCCAAAAGAGTTGCAGCAAACTGAATCACAAAATAAATATCAGGCGGCTGCCGATGCAGCAGAATAAAAAAACCGACCGAAATCACAATCAGGCAAACAAAATCAATCAAAAAAGCCATGCTCACCAAAAGCTCAGGCAAGCGGCGCACAGAGTAGCCTGCCGCCTCCAAAAACGCCCAAAGTCCGAATATGATAAATGCCAGCCGATAAATCAAACACAATGTTTTTTTCATAACATCCCTCCGGTATGCTTTAGATTATACAACATTTTGCAAAAAAAAGCAAGCCCTAAGCAACCAAGACCTCGTGACCGTTTGTGCATATAAAATATCTAATTTTATATAAAGTGTACCCAAAATTGTATTGATATTCAAAATTTAATACACTATAATAAAAGTAAGCAGAGGAAAACCCGTTCTGCGCAAAATAAGCTATGCCACTCTTTTTTAGCCGACAGAATCCATGCTGCCGACACCAAAAAAGACTTGTGCGAACAAAAAGCTGCCCGTTTGGGCAATCGCTTTAAGCCAAATAACCTGTAAGTTTAAAGACTACCTCCAAACTGCGTTTTCCTAACCAAAAAACGATTGGCAGTGTTCAATTTCGGCACATTTCTTTTGTTTTTAAAATGAAAAGGAGTGTTATGCATTTATGAAACTCAATAAGAAACGTGTTTTTGCACTGTTGCTTGCGCTTTGTCTTGTGCTCACAAGCGTTTCGGCATTTGCAGCAACGGTGGAAGTTGAACGAGAGGGGGTTGATATTCCGGCAGAAGGTGTTGCACTTGCTTTGTCCAGAGGCGGCATGCAAAACAATGCCATCCGTTTTATCTTCGAAAACCTGTCCGATGAAGTAAAAGCGCAGTTAAACTACAGTGCGTCTACCCCCGGAAACTACTACACAGGATTAACCGTCAGCGCAACCATGACATATGTTGCAGGCCAGAACCCTGCGGGTTCGCCCACAACATACACCGTAGTAAACGCGCCGGTTGCGGCGTCTGAATCCAGAGGTGAAACAGCGTTGCTCCTTGCAGTAAATTACGAGGACTGGATTGCAGCGTCCCCTGAGCTTTCTGCATTTAAGGCGGAAAATCCGAGCTATGCAAGCGAACAAATTTTCAATCCCAATCCAAACAGCACAGTGTATACATACCCTGTAACATTTTCGGTTAAAAAGCCGGACGGCTGGGGGGTAATCTACTATGATTCGGGTATTTTCCCGGCGGGCACCGTGTTCATTGCACCGAATAATTTTACTAAATATCCGAGCGTATGGGGTTTTAACGACCAAACCGACAGTGCAACAGGCGTTTCTATCACAGGCATGCCTGTAAGCACATATAATCAGTCATGGGCAAGAGGCACAATGGGACCGGTTCAGTTCTTTACGTCAAAATATTCCGGCACCTATCATCCGTGGGTTATGGAGTTTGCCTATCAGCAAAGCTATACCGATAGAAACCCGGTTATAGACTTTAACGGAGAAACCTGCGACTTCATGTTTGACGCAACAAACGTTGCAACAACATCCGGCACATGGCTGTGGGTGCCCGAAAGCAGCGGAAAAACAATAACTCTCGCCGAAGGGCAGACCGTTGCTGTTCAAATGAACAAAAATATAGGCGCATGGGGAAGAACCGGCGTTATCGCTCTGGTTCCGGACAACAGCGAATATTCCGCGTTTGTTTCCGCTATAGAAGCATCACGCACAAATGTCGGTATCACGCAGGAGCAATTCTTTAACCTTCAGGCAGCAACCACAAACAGCTACACGCCCTCGTTCGGCGAAAGCGTTACCGTAACCTTAAACGGCAAAGAAATAACCGTTGCCGCGGGCTCGGCGAGAACAAACAACTACAACGGTTATGCCGAAAAAAGCGGTGTTCGCGTTTACAGTTACGAGATTCGTTTAAAAAACAATCTCTTCCCAACCTATGCAACTCTTTTGGATGCACTTGCAGCCGATGCGCAGAGCTATACCGGATTTATTCAGGGCAAAGCAGTCTGCCCCACACAGGTTAAAGAAGGTGCGGCGAACGGTATAATCATTACCTTAAACGGCGAAGTTATTGACGGCGATTTGGACTTTACGAAAATTAAAAACGGCGACGTAATCACCTGGGCGCCCATTTCGGCGGATAACTTTGCGCCTATCGGCGGCGAAGCAAGAATCACAGAATGCGGCAATAACGGTTACTCGTATGACGGTATTTATCAGGCGGGATTTAAGGATTACAATTATAAATTCCTTGTTGAATCCCCTGCGTCTTTCTCCTGGCCCTTTGATTATAAAACGTTAAATGTTTTCCAAGGCTGTTATATCAATGGTTACGTAACCTATCAGGCAGACAGCGCGGAAACCACGGGAGACGACACAAAGGTTACCGTTTTCGTTCAGGATTTACCCATTATCTATTCGGCAATCAGATCGAGTGACGGTCGTTTGGAGCTTGCGGTTGAATACCCCGCGTCCGCCGATACGACAAGGGAAATCGACGGGAAAACCTATAACACACCGGATTACATTCCTCCGCTTTCCATTGCAAAAAGCGAATTATTCAACAAGCAGACGCAGCACCTGTATATTACCAATAAGCAGAGCGCAGGCAAAGCGGTTGTAACTGTTACCGATAACGGAAACGGCGCATTTAAGGTAAATTCCACCAAGAGTATGCCCGTTATGCTCACAACGGTTACGAAAGATGAAAACGGCATGATTATAAGTACAGCTGTGACAAGCGAAATTTTAGATTTGATGACAGGACTTAACGTTCAGGTTGGCGACAACCAAACGGTTTACGTTTGGAAAGGCACACCTATCGCGTCCGGCTCATCGACCATGGTTCCGCTTTGTGCACCCCTTACAAAATAAAGTCTAAACACAAAAATTTGGAACGGACTATGCTC
>CAKSHV010000168.1 GCA_934457515.1 uncultured Clostridia bacterium | reverse complement strand
AGTTTATAAAAAGCAATAAAAAAGAAAGGAATGGGTATAATGGAAAATAATCACGAAACAATGAAGTTTACGGTGGGACTTGATTCCAACAAGCAGGCACGTGAAATTATGGATTCTGTGTACAGCTCGCTGGTCGAAAAGGGATACAATCCCATAAGCCAGATTGTAGGCTATATTTTGTCCGGCGACCCGTCCTATATCACGAGTTATAACAACGCGCGCGGTTTAATTACCCGATTAGAGCGCGACGAGCTTTTGGAAGAAATCGTAAAATACTATTTGGGTCAGAAATAATGCAGTCTTTTTAAGACGGCAAGAAAGGAAAAATCTCTTGGTTGTAATAAATGTGCAATAAGAGATTTTTCTTTTGCGCATCAAAGTTAATCGGAGAAAGGAATGAATAAAATGAAAAATGCAGTGCGCACCGTAAGCAACATATTTTTTATCATTTTTTTCTCTAAAATTTTGGGACAAGTCCGCGAAATGATGATTGCAAACAGCTACGGCACAGGCATGGAGGCAAGCGCTTTCATGACCGCGACCCAAATTCCCTTAAATTTTTTCGATATTATACTGGGCGCTGCAATCGTTTCGGCTTTTGTGCCTGTTTTTAATGAGTATTACAATAAGGGCGGTATGGCACTTGCCAACCGCTTTACCAACAATTTTGTGGGCATTATTGCGCTGGTCAGCCTGGTTATTTCGGCGCTCGGCGTCATATTTTCCGCATCGATTGTGGGCATTTTAGCCAAGGGGTTTGATGCGGAAACGGCGCATTTAACCTCGCGGCTCCTAAAAATTCTGTTTCCCGCCATGTTGTTTACGGCGGTTGCCTATGCCTATGCGGGCGTTTTGCAGTCGCTCGGCGAATTTAAGGCGCCGGCTGCCATGAGCATTGTGTCAAACGGAATCACCATTTTATATTTGCTGATTTTTAAAAATAAGTTCGGCATTTTCGGACTGGCGTTTTCCATGCTTTTGGGCTGGATTATGCAGCTTGTTTTGCTGATTCCGTATCTTGTCCGCTTTAAATTTAGGTTCGGACTGAATTTAAATTTTAAAGACCCCGGCATGAAAAAAGTGTATGCTCTGGCTTTTCCGATTCTGCTAAGCTCGTGGGTGCAGCCTTTAAACGTTATGTTTAACACCTATCTTGCCTCGTTTTTAAACGGGGGACAGGCAGTTTCTGCGATAAACTATGCCAATAAGCTTTATTTAATTATCGCAAGCGTGTTCACCGTTGCGGTAACGAATTTAACGCTGCCGACCCTTTCGAGCATGTTTTCAAAAGGTCTTGAAGAAGAGGCGGGCGACGTAATCGGAAACGCGTTAAAAGCGACAACGCTGTTTATTCTGCCGGTTATGGCATTGTTTATTCTCTTTGCCAAGCCGATTGTGGAAATTGTGTATCAAAGCGGAGAATTTAACGAGCTGTCGGTGCATTTAACATCCTCCGCGCTTATGCTTTACAGCGTGGGCATGGCGGGCTATGCGTGGCAGGAGGTTTTAAACAAGAGTTTTTATGCGCTGCAAAAATCAAAAATTCCGATGCAGACGGCATTTTTGACGATTGGCGTAAACATTGTTTTAAGCCTTTGCCTGTTTAAAATTCTCGGCATCGGAGGGCTTGCCCTTTCGGCAGCCCTTGCCGCAACGGTCAGCGGAACGGTTTTGTTTATCAGAATCAGAAAACACAACGCGTATATTAAAACGCGTGAAATTTTGGTTGTGCTTTTAAAAGCGGCTGTTTCGGCTTTCATTTCGGGCGGTGCCGCATATGCTTTGTATTTCGGATTCCTGCAGGGCTTTGCCGCAGGTCGGCTGCAAAAATTGCTGCTGGTCGGCGCGGTTTGCCTTGCCGCGATTGTGCTTTACTTCGTTTTGCTTATCGTATTTCGCTGCAAAGAGATTTACGGATTAAAGCAAATTCTAAAAAAAGAAGAGAAGGAGGAAAATGCAGTTGAATAGCATGATTTTGTCATTTATTTTTTCTGTGTGCGTGCGTTTGAAAGCGTGGCTTACCGATAAATATGAAAAAAGCCTGATTTGCAACGCGTTTCAGCGGTTTTACATGTGGTTTGACCGTTCGTTTCAAAACAGCCGGATTGTCGGCGCGGTATCATCTTTAGAACACACCGATGAAATGTATGAGTCGCGATACGGAAAAGTATCCAAAAGCATTCGGCGATTTTTTACTCATTTGCTTTCACCGTTTGCTACATCTGCGAAGAACAGCCGAATTGTGTACGGCATGGAAAAGTTCATTTATAATATTTTAAATATTTCGCTGCGTGATTTTGGCATTATGTTCACGATTGCGGGCGTTAGCGCTGGTGTGCGGTTTATTTTGATGGACGAGGGAAGACTGTCCGCACTGTTAACAGCAGCAATTCTGGTTTTCGGACTGATTCTTTTGCTGTTTAAGCAAAGCTTGGGAGAACTGATCGACACTTCGTTTTTCATGCGGAAAATCGGCGTTTGTACGGGTGGGGGAGACAAAATTGTATCCCACAAAACAGCACTGATTTTAGGCATCATTTCGGCTGTTTTGGTGGCGGTTTGCGGTGTTTTGCCCTATGTTGCCGCTTTCTTTTTGCTGCTTTGCGCTGCATTTTCATTTTACTACACCAAAGGCATGCTGATTGCCTACATCACGCTTTTGCCCTTTTTGCCGACCATGATTATGGCGCTGGGCGCACTTGCGCTTCTTGCGGTATTCCTGATTAAATCCATCGTTTTGCCAAAGCGGTATGAATTTCATTATTCCTCGCTGACTTTGTTTGTAATTCTGATGGGCGCCATGTTTGTGTGGGGCGTTATTAATTCGTATGCAAAGATGTCCAGCGCGAAAAGCGTTATGGTATACCTTGCGTTTTTAACGGTTTACTATTTAATTATCAATTTGCTGTCCGAACAGAAAAGCGTTCAGACTGTGATAAATCTTATGGTTGCCGCATCGGTTATTTGCTCTATTTATGGCATTTATCAGTATTTCACACCCGAAGAATTAAATGTTTGGCAGGATTCACAGATGTTTGGCGATATTGAAGGCAGAATTGTTTCGTTTTTTGAAAATCCGAATGTGTACGGCGAATATTTGATTTTAATGATTATGCTGAATTTTGCTGCGGTAATCAATACCGAGAAACGCTCGTTTAAAGCGTTTGGCATTGTTGCATTGCTCCTTTCCGCAGTCTGCATGGTTTTAACCTATTCCCGCGGCTGCTGGATTGGTATTGCGGTTTCGGTCATGCTCTTTTTGTTTATTATGTACAGAGATTGGTTTATGCGTGGCATTGTTTTGGGCTGTGCATCACTATTTTTCCTGCCGAAATCGGTTATCACCCGGTTAATGAGCATTGGTAACCTGGCAGACAGTTCCACTTCTTACCGCGTGTATATTTGGGAGGGAACACTCAGCATGCTACGTGATTTCTGGCAGACGGGCATCGGCGTCGGAACCGACGCATTTAATTCAGTGTACCCTGTGTATGCCTACGGTGCGATTTCCGCGCCGCATCCGCATAATCTATACTTGCTTTTGGTTTCAGAAATGGGAATCCTCGCACTTGTGCTGTTCTTGGTATTCGTGCTTTTTATGATTAAAAAACTGTTTTCGGTCAGTCAAACCTGTGCGGATAAAAAACTGTCCGTCTGGAGCTCGGCTATGGTTTCCGCTTTGGTGGGCTACTTAATCCAGGGCATGTTTGATAACGTTTGGTATAACTACCGCGTATTCCTCTTCTTCTGGATTTTTGTCGGTCTTTGCGCCGCAGTTTGCATTGCGGCAAAGAAATGCGGGGTGAAACAACATGATTAAAGTTTTAAACGTCACCTCGGACAAAAACATCGGCGGTGCAGGGCGGTGTATTTTAACCTTTCTTCGAAATTATGACCGTTCGAAGTTTGAAGTAAAACTGGTTCTGCCCGAAAAAAGTGCGCTGATTCCGTATGTTGAAAAAACCGGAACGCCCTATATCGAGGCGGCGGGCAT
>CAKSHV010000167.1 GCA_934457515.1 uncultured Clostridia bacterium | reverse complement strand
GTCAAACACCCAAACGTCGTCCTTTTCGCTTTCCGGCACATTTTTGCCGTAAAATTCCAGTTTGGAAGGGTCTTTATACAGAATCGGAATCATGTCCGACTCGGCGCAAATCACTTTCGACCATATGTCGTTTTGCGGGTTTAAGTTTGTCATCCAGCCTTCAACCTTGTTGCCGTCCGGCATATATTGGTTGTAAACCGTGACGGGGAGGCATGTGCCCGCTGCCATATCGTCCGTTATTTCATAGGAAAGGGGGGCTACCACTTCGGGCAGGGTGTCTGCAATGCCTTTTATGCAGGTGTCGCGTTTGTAGGTGCCAAACGCTGCATTTTTATTAAACCCGCTGCGGTCGCCAATCGTTTTGCCGCTGCGAAACGCGCCCACATTTAGGTTCATTTTGCCCGATTCTATGGTAAGGTCTGCCTGAATGTGCACCGCTTTGCCGAAATGTACCGCATCGTAGCGGTTTAAATATTCCGAAAGCCAAACCGTTTCGCCCTTTTTAATGGTAATTGTTTTCGGCTCGTAAGGAGTCGGAAAATAGCGGTTTTCGCCGTCCAATGCATAAAGCGGAACGCCCAGCATGTCTGTGCAGGTTAAAAAGCAGCCCCATTCGTCTTCATAGCGGGTCACTTGTCCGTTTTTTAAATAAGCATAGTTGCGCGGCGTTTCAAATGCGGCGTTGTCGATACGGATAACCGAGTCTTCCACCGCCGTCATTTCTACGTCTAACTCCACGTCATAGCCAAATCCGATGGTGTTGTTCGGCGATCCGTGCGCAAAGCCGGTAAAATTAAAGTGGGAAAGATAAAGATAATATCTGTCCGGCCCTAAATTTTCATTGTTCATGATGTAGGCGGGTTTGACGCCGTTTAATAAAGCATCTTGGAAAATGTCTTCTTCGTTGTTGCAGTAAATAAATTTGCCGCCGCTGACCGGGCTGAATTTCAAATCCTGTGCTGCCAAAACGGGTGTGCACAAAAGCAGGAGTGCGGTAAGCGCAAGAAATACAAATCGTAGCTTTTTCATGGTTATTCTCCCTATTCTAAAATATTGATTTTTCTGTCTTTATAATAATATTCTTTGTCACGCTCGGAAATGGGGCGCAGCACGCGGCACGGATTGCCCACCGCAACCACGTTTTCGGGAATGTCCTTGGTTACAATGCTGCCTGCGCCGATAACCGAATTATCGCCGATGGTAATGCCCGGGAGAATCACACTGTTTGCGCCGATCCAAACGTTGTTTCCGATGTGAACCGGAATGTTAAACTGTCCGACCTTAAGCCGTAAAGCGGGGTCTATGGGGTGCCCTGCGGTGGCAACCGTAACGTTCGGACCGAACATAACCGAGTCGCCCACGAAAATATCGGTGTCGTCCACCAACGTTAAGTTAAAATTGGCATACACATTCTTGCCGAAATGGGTGTGACAACCCCAGTTTGCATGAAGCGGCGGCTCAACATAGCAGTTTTCACCAACCTCTGCAAGCAATTCCTTTAAAAGTGCGGCGCGCTTTTTGCCCTCCGACGGGCGTGTTGCATTAAAATCATACAGTTTTTCAAGGCAGGCGGTCTGCTCTTTCATCAGCGCCTCATCGGTGCAAAAATATACTTCGCCGCTTTTCATTTTCTCTTTTGCAGTCATATGTTCTCTCCCTTTTTATGTATTATTGCCCGACCATCAGTTTTACGGCGCGTTTCCACGCAATCCGCTCGGGCTCGGTTAAAGGTTCGTCTGTATAACGGTAGTCGTGCTTTCGCACAATTTCGTCCAAGTGTTCTTTGGCACGCGTTAAGTTGTCAATCTGCACTGCATATAAATCTTTCAGCGCGTTTTTGTTTCTGCCGAACACGTCTTTTAATTCTTTTAAATGCGGACGGCAAATGCAGCATTTGGTATCTGCAATTTTTTGCCGAAAGGGTTCGTCGTTTATAAAATATTCCATAAATGCGCGATACATAATTTTGTCCGCCTCTTGTTCTTTGTCGCACATTAGGCACCCTTTTTTCTTTTTCGCGTCTATATTTTTTAAATAGTCGCCAATTAAATCACTGTATAAAATCGAGTGCGCCAGCGGGTCGCCCTGCGCCATCATGTCATAGGCGTGGCGGCGGCAGAATCCGCCGTTGTCGCGGATGATTTTGCGAAAAGAACGGTCGTTCACGCCCTCGTATAAAAAGGCGTCAACAAATTCGTGCGCCCATTTTTGGCGCATTAGGCAAATGGGACAATCGTCCTTGTCAAAAAAATCCATAAAATCATAGTATTTTTGAGTTTTAATCATGCGTTAGACATCCTTTAATGAAAATGGGGAGCAGCGAATCGGTAGATGCGGAGATGAACCGATTTGCTGCTCCCGAAAATTTTGTGATTTACTCGGTTTCCAAAACAACAATGGAAATTGCCTCGGAGGTGAATCCCGAAGTGGAAACAACAGCGGTGATTACAGAGCCTTTTTTAATGGAGGATAATGTAACCGAACGGCCTGTCGTTCCGTTGATGATGTTTGCGGATTTTCTGACAAACACCTGTGTGGTTGTTCCGTCGTTTAACTGCAAGGTAATCGACGCGTAGTTTGTGTTTACTTCAAGGACAGTACCCATGAGATTTACGTTGTCAACCGAAGGTGTTGATGTGATCGCAACACTTGTTACGGTCGAGCTGTCGGTCTGAACTTTTGCGGTGTAGCCCAGTTTCATGTCGTAAATGGTTGCGGGTTCGCCGTTAATGGTAATTTCGATGGAATTATCCATTGCGCACTCAATCACTTCAGAGCCTACATTGATTTTGATTTTCGGATTCTTTTTGGAAATAATAATTTCCTCAATCGTTCCTTCATAATTTCTCGTGGTGCTGGACGCTTCGATTGCAGTGATTAATTCATAGTTTAATGTAGCCGTTACTTTATCGCCGATTAAAAGCTCGCGGATGGTTGCTTCTTTTCCGTTGCGTTTTACGTTTACCTGGCTGTTTGTGAATTTATAAGTTACCACGCTGTTGTCCGAAAGTTTAATGTCCATGCTGCCCTGACCTTCATAGGTAAAGCCTGCGATATAGCCGTTTACTTCGGTCTGGCGTTCTGCCGCATTGATAATGGTAACGCGGCTGTTCTGAATTGTAAGTTTCACGTGGTCGCCGTTTTTCAGGTCGGAAAGGGATGCTTTCTTGTCACCCAAATAAACACGAACGTCATCTGCCAAAATATAGTCGGTCGTATCGGTCGACGCGCCGCCAACCGGGCGAACCAAAATTTTTGTAACGGTGGAGGAAGCACCTTTTCCGGCATATAAGCCTTCAACCGTTTCGTCTTTAACCACCGTCAGCGCTTCAACCAAAAAGATGGTTTTGCCCGAATAGTGAATGTTTACGGTGTCGCCGCTTGCGATTTTGTCTAAGTCGGTAATATCTTCGCCGTTTAAAGTAATGCGAACCGAGCCGGTGTTGTTAAAGGTTTCTTTTGCGCCGAACTCGTTTGTATATTTAATGGAGTTTTCAAAACCGCTGACCTCGTTAACCGTGCCCACAACAACCGAGAAGTCCATGTTCTTCATGCAGTTATAAAGCATAACCGCCATCTGCGCGCGGGTAACGGTGCCCATCGGTTCGAATTTGTTGCCGTCCATGCCTTTCATTAAGCCGTTTTTGTAGCAGTAGTACACATAAGGCTGTGCTTCTTTCGGAATGTCGTTTGTATCCGAGAAGGGGAGCGTTACGGAGTCTGTTTTGGAAACGCCGGAGGTGTTTCCTGTCATTTTAACCAGCAAAACCGCCGCCTCGTAGCGTTTTAAAGCCTGTCCGCCCAAGTCGCCCGCAAGGAAGTTGCGAAGCTCTGCTGCGGTGAACATGTTGCGGTATAAAATATAAGCCAAATTTTTCTGATAGGCAGGATATTTCAGCAAGTTCACATCGGCATAATAGTTGTTTTCCGCAAGCTCGACGATTTTCTGTTCCGTTTCGTCGTTAACGCCTAAAATTCTGGAAATCAAAAGCAAGGAATCGATGCGGGTTACGCCGTTTGCGGGGCGAAATGTTCCGTCCTCAAAACCGTTAATAATGCCTGAGTCCGTCATTTCGTTTATTTGGGTTACGGCCCAGCTG
>CAKSHV010000166.1 GCA_934457515.1 uncultured Clostridia bacterium | reverse complement strand
GCATAAACGTTCCCGACATCAGCATAACCGCCAGTATAAACAAAATAAAAATGGAAATGAGTTTCCATTGCAGCTTGTGCGCCATTTCATCCGCTCCGTTTCAATTTTACTCCATATTCTTTATTATATCTGTTTTTTCAAAATCTGTCAAGAATGGCTTGCGAAATGGGATTGTTTGTGGTAAAATAAATATAGTGTCAGTTTGAATGACAAGGAGGTTTTTACCATGGAAAAATTAATGAACAATTTAAGAAAAAATAATATGGAACCTTATTTTGTGCAGACAAAAGAAGAGGTTGTTCCGCTTTTGAAAACGTTGATTCCTGCGGGCGCGACGGTCACGACCGGCGGCTCGGTTACATTAAACGAAACGGGCGTTTTGGACTTGCTTAGAAGCGGCGAGTATAACTTTTTGGACCGCTTTGCGCCGAATCTTTCGCGCGAGGACGTGGAGGAAATTTTCTGCAAGGCGTTTTCGGCGGACGTTTATCTTGCAAGCGCAAACGCGCTGACCGAAAAGGGCGAGATTTACAATGTGGACGGCAATTCCAACCGCGTGGCGGCGATTCTGTTCGGACCGAAAAACGTGATTTTGGTTGTCGGCAAAAATAAAATCGTGCCCGATATTCAGGCTGCGGCAGAGCGTGTGAAACGTATTGCGGCACCGCTGAACTGCAAACGGCTGCATGTCGGGTCGTATTGCGAAAAGGCGGGCGCATGTGTTTCTTTACGTCATGATAATTCCAGTATGTGTGACGGCTGCGACAGCGATGGCAGAATCTGCTGTTCGTACACTGTTTTGAGTCATCAGAGGCAAAAAAATCGCATAAAAGTGATTATAGTAGATGAGGATTTGGGTTATTGATACTTTTTTGAAACAAAAAAGTTACAAAATTCCTCTTGAATTGTAATAAAATTCTTGCTATAATATCCGAGTACACGAATTATTTAAGTCAGCCGTGTTCAGCGCGGCGGAACGGAGAGGAACATGGACGATATCGAAAGAAGAATCGAACTGCGCCGAAAAAAGCACAAGCGGGACAAACGCGCGGCGATTTTGATATTGGTTGCCCTGGCTTTAATTGTGCTGGGCACGTTTTCGGCGCTTGCGGCGTCTTACGATAAAATTTACCGTGGTGTTTCGGTGTGCGGCATCGAGCTCGGCGGAAAAACGACCGAGGAGGCTTATAATGCGCTGTCCGAGGCGTTCGGAGAAGAAGTGCCCGAGATTGAGGTTTCGGCAGGCAAGGCAAAAGAAAAAATTGCGTTTTCGGATGTTGCGGCATACGACTTTATGAAAACAGCGGAGAGCGCATATCAAAAGGGAAGAAGTAACTTTTTTTCAAGCTTTGCAACCTACATTTCGCCTTTTGCGAAGCGTGAGGTGGCGCTTTTTGCCGATGTGAACGCTGAGGCGCTTGAGGGCGTGCTTTCCGATTTGCAGGCAAAGGTTTCGGACGGATATCGCGACACAACGTATAAAACCGAGGGCGACGAGCTGGTGATATCAACCGGTCACAGCGGCAAGGCGATAGACACCCAAAAGCTGCAAAAAGAAATTATATCTTGCCTTGAAAAACATGAAAATGCTGTTTTGACGGCGGAAACGACCGAGCGGAAATATAAGTCGCCTACGGCGGATGAGATTTACGATGAGGTGTACTGCGAGCCGGAGGATGCGTATTTTGACAAAGCAACCAACCGTTTTGTGGAGCACAAGGACGGCTATGATTTTGACAAAAAGCAGGCGACGGAGATTTTGAAAAATGCAAAGCCTGATTCGGAGTATAAAATTCCGCTGAAAGTGGTGCATCCGAAAAAGACGACGGCGGCATTGGAGAGCGAAATGTTTTCTGACCTTTTGGGGTCGTATACCACAAACTACAACGCGTCAAACACCAACCGCAGCCACAATGTGGCGCTGGCAGCAAGCAAGTTTAACGGCTATGTGATGATGCCGGGCGCGGTGTTCTCCTACAACGGCGTTGTGGGCGACCGAACGGTTGCGGCGGGCTATAAAAACGCGGCGGTTTACACGTCGAACGGCGTTGAGGACGGAATCGGAGGCGGCATCTGCCAGGTTTCTTCCACGCTTTACAATGCGGTTTTGTATGCAAATTTGGAGATTGTGTCGAGAACAAACCATTCATATCCGGTTTCCTACGCGCCCAAAGGGCAGGACGCGACCGTTTCGATGGGTGCAATAGACTTTAAATTTAAGAATAATGCGGAAAATCCGATTATGCTGAAAACGTCGGTCGGCGGCGGCAGATGCACGGTGAGTGTGTACGGCAAAAAGACCAAAAATTTCAGCGTTTCGGTTGATAGCACCATTCTTTCCACCAATCCCTATACCACCGAGTATATTGATGACCCGACCATGCCGGAGGGCGAGGAAAAGGTGGTTCGCGAGGGCATTACCGGCTATTCGGTGCGCACAGTGCGCCATGTTACAGTTGACGGCAAAACCACCACGCAGACCATGCCGAAGAGCAATTATGTTACACTTTCCAAAAAGGTAAAACGCGGCACAAAGCCGAAAGCAGAGCCAGAAACAGGTGCGGAAACAAAGCCGCCCGAGAACAGCGATACAAACAGCGGTAACGATGCGCCGTCCGGCACAACGGACACACCGCAGCAGCCTTCCGACAGCGGTCAGGGCAGTGATTTGTCCGGCTGGGCGGAATAAAGATATTTAAGGGCAAAACCGACCCGGGCAGAATAATAGTGCGTTTCAAAAACTGCAAAAAGCAAGAAGCGTATGCTTAAAATCGGGATGTTGCGCTTATTGAATAAGACTTATAATTTAAGGATTTCGGCTTTAAGCCGAAATCCTGCTTTTTACGAAAGGACAAAAAATGAATTTCAGTGACTTAAACTTTTCAAACGACATACTAAAGGGCTTAGAGGCAATCGGGTTCAGCGAGCCGACCGATGTGCAGGCAAAAACCATTCCGCTGATTCGGGAGGGAATTGATGTTATCGGTCATTCCAAGACCGGAACGGGCAAAACGGCGGCGTTTGGATTGCCCGCCATTGAAAAGGTGGACGTGCAGAACAAAAATGTGCAGGTTTTGGTGCTGTGCCCGACGCGTGAGCTTGCCATGCAGGTTTGTGAGGAAATACGAAAGTTTTCAAGATTTGTGCGGGGGCTGCGCACTGCTGCCGTATACGGCGGGCAATCGATTGAACGGCAGATTTCTGCTTTGGAGAAGGGAGTGCAGATTGTAATCGGCACGCCGGGGCGCGTGATTGACCATTTGAACCGAAAAACCCTTGATTTACAGGATGTGAAAATGGTAATCTTGGATGAGGCGGACGAAATGCTGGACATGGGTTTTCGCGACGATATGGAATCGATTTTGCGCAAAACGCCGCGTACACGGCAGACTTTGCTGTTTTCCGCGACCATGTCGCCCGATATTCTGCGCCTGACCAAGCGCTATCAGAAGTCGCCCGAGCACATTCAGATTGCGGCGAAAGAAAAAACCGTAAATGAAATTACACAGCTTTGCTATCCTGTTCCGAAAAATCGGAAAAATGATGTTTTGTATTTGATTTTAAAGGAATGGGAAGACAGCCTGGTTATTATTTTCTGCAACACGAAAAAGCAGGTGGACGATTTAACCGACAGCTTAAAAGAGATGGGCGTGCGTGCCGAGGGCATTCACGGCGACATGAAACAGGCGGAGCGCAGCTATGTTTTAACGGCGTTTAAGACGGGAAAAATTAAAATACTGGTTGCGACCGACGTTGCAGCACGCGGCATTGATGTGGACGGGATTGACGTGGTGGTGAACTACGATATTCCGCAGGATTTGGAGTTTTACGTGCACCGAATCGGCAGAACCGGGCGCGCGGGAAAGACGGGTTATTCCTACACCTTTGCCGAGGGCAGGGACGACATGCGCAAAATTCACGATATTGAGCGCTTTACGAAAGCAAAAATTAAAAAGGCGGACATGCCCGATGAAGAACAGCTTGCGTTTGCGACCATTGAGCGCACCGAGGAGGAAATCCGCGAGATTCTGCGCATCGGCGCGCGGAAAGAGTTTTCGGACATGGTGGAAAAGTTCAAAGACGAAGGCTATTCTTTAGAGGAAATTGCCTCTGCCATGG
>CAKSHV010000165.1 GCA_934457515.1 uncultured Clostridia bacterium | reverse complement strand
CCGAAGTCCGCAAAATGCTTTTACTGTTGCCATTTTTTCATCCCCTCATAAAAAAGCTGTAGTAGAAAACCAAACACATGTAGCCGATGTTTGCTACCATTAAAATGGAATACACCAACAAAATCGTGGCGGAAACGGGAAAGTTTTTCTGTCGTTTGCTGTGCTCTTTGTAATATATGAGCGTTTTTAGCGTTTCGTTCTCGTTTATCATCTCGTCACGCTGATACACTTTCAGCACAATATAAATGCCCGCCGCAGCATTGACGACATTTGCCAAAATGCGGATAATGTCACCCGCCATGTTGGTGCCGATGGCAAACAGAGTTGTGTCAATAACATTTACAACCATGCTTGCAAAGAATATGGCAATCCAAATGTTGATTTTTTTCATATTATTTGCCCTCATCAAGCGGCTTTTCCAGCACGCAAACCACCATTTTTACGAAATACTCGCGAAACGGACCGAAACAAAGCGGTTTTAAAAACGACCGCAGCGGCGCCTCGTTGTAATATTTCACATTAAAACCCGAATTGGCTTTTAAGCCCGCAAACCGCTTAATGCTCATTTTGTTTAAATAGGAGAAATACTCCTCGCCTTTTTCATTCAGTCCGATTCTGAAATGAATTCTGTCCTCGCCGTCCGGCTTGTCTTTCACCAAGTCCTTATATGCCGCAATCAGCGTTTTGTCCGAGAAAAAGCGCTGTACCCACGGAATGCCGATAACGTCGCTTAAATGCGCGCCATACGGATGATTATAGGGCGGAAAATTCACATATAAACGTCCGCCCGGTTTTAAAATGCGTTTCATTTCCGCCAAAACCGCCGCGGGCTTTGCCACATGCTCCATGGCGTCGTTCATAATAATCGTGTCTACAAAATTATCGGGAAAATCGGTTTTGGCAGCGTCCTGCACATAAAACGAAAATCCGCTTAAGCCAAGGCTTTTTTGCAGCTGCTCCGACTCCTCTTTATATTTTTCGACCACATCGATGCCGATAACCTGCTTTGCGCCCTTTGTTAAGTAATAAAGCGACTTTCCGCCCGCGCCGCAGCCGACGTCCAACACAACCTTGTCTTTAAACATTTCATCGGTTGTGGTATATTCCAAATAAAATTTAATGGTCTGTTCTCCCTTTTCATACTGCCACATGGCATAGGTTTTGCCGCCCTGTGCCTGGGTGTTGAAAGGGTGAACGGGCAGCGGAAACAATTTGTTTACCGCCTCTAACATGCTGACTTTAAAATTCATCTTTTGTCCTTTCCTGCCGCGCCGAACTTATTTCGACCGCACAATAACCGATTCGACCGCACCGTCTTTCACCGATTTTATATACATAACCACATCGTCATAAACTGCCTTTTCGCCGACGGAAATTTCACGATTCGAAGCGCTTAAAGCCGACAAAACCGCAGAATTAACCGTGCTGTCCGCATAAAGAGGAAATGCGGTATTAAAATCGTCCGCAACCACTTTAAGGGGCGTGTCGGCGCTGTATACCATTTCTTTCACAGCTGCTTTTTCTGCTGATTTTTTGCCCGCCTCATCTGCCAAGTCGCGGTCAATGTGCAAATATTTGCGAATGGCAAACAGAACCGCGAACGCAAGCACGAACAGAATCACGTCAACCGCCGTTGCACGCGCACTGCCGATGATAACCAGCTTTGCAATAACAAAAACCAGCACCTCAATCGCGCTGCTCATGCTGTGCTTGGAAAGCATTTTCACAAATTCCACCGCGATAATGAGCTCGATTGCCGTATCGAACAGATAGCTGTAATCAAGCCCTTCCCCGCCGATGATCGAAAAAACAAGCTCGGAAATCAGCAAAATGCCCGAAATAACGGTGATAACCATTATAAACACCGAAAGGCATATTTCGGTTATGCTTGCAGCCGATGAAATCTTTTTGCGCATTTTCTGAATCATTTCATTTTCTCCCTGTCTTTTTGCCGCTTTGCCGCGATGCTGCGACATACGAACTTACGTATAAGACTACCATATTTTTTTATTTTTGTCAACCGATTCGCCTTTTAATAAGCGGAATACACCGTTTCTCCGCCCCGAATCGTCTGCAAAACGGAGAAATCTTTATCCAGGATAACAAAATCCGCTTTTTTTCCTGCCGAAAGCACGCCGATTTCGGTTTCGCCGACCGAGTCCGCCGGCGTTTTAGTTGCCATTTTGATTGCCTCTTCCATGGGAATGCCCATGTTTGCAACCGAACGCACCATATCGTAAATGGTGTGCGTGCTGCCCGCAATTGCACCGTCTAACGTGTGCGCCACACTGTCTTTTACGACAACGTCCAAGTCGCCGAGCTTATAGTTTCCGTCCGCCAGACCGGTTGCCGCCATACAGTCGGAAATAATCAGCAGCCTGTCCGACCCGATTGCATGGTACGCAAGCCGAACCACCTCGGGGCAAACATGTATGCCGTCGGTTATAATTTCCACATAAAAATTTTTGTCAAACGCGGCGCCCACCAGACCGCTGTTGCGGTGGTGCAGCGGTTTCATGGCGTTAAACAGGTGTGTTATGTGGTCCGCGCCCGCCTCCATAGCAGTTACCGCCGTTTCATAGTCGCACGCGCTGTGCCCCAAAGAAATGTGCACGCCCGCCTCGGTCGCTTTTGCGATAAATTCCATGTTCCGTCCGATTTCGGGCGCAACGGTCATCAGCTTAACTTTGTTGCCCGATTTTTCCTGCAAGGTATACAAAAGCTCCAAATACGCCTCGCACAGCACATTTTCATCATGCGCACCCTTAAAATCCTTGTTTAAAAACGGACCTTCAATATTTAAGCCGCTGATGCGCACATCATCTTTAAAAACCGAAACCGCTTCGGCAAGACTTTCCAAAGAGGCACTCACCGTCGTCGGGTAAAACGTCGTTATACCCTTTGAATACATGTATTCGATATAGCTTTCTATGTCGCTCATGTGGTTTGCGTCCTGTCCGATAACGCCGTGGGTGTGCACATCAACCAGTCCCGGAATGATATACCCCTTAAACTCCGCACTTTCGGACGGCAAAAGACTTTCTATTTTTTCATTATATTCTAACCGCAAATTCTGAAATTCAAACCTGTCGTTTAAAACTTTGTACCCGTCAAGCGTCATACATACTCCTTCTTTCTTCTCACTTTTCATCTTCCGCAAGTTTTCTGCCCATCAAAACACCCATGACAGACGCCATCATCAGTCCGCGCGTCCAGCCGCTGGAGTCGCCGAGGCAATATAAGCCTTTCACACTTGTGTTGAATTTTTCATCCATTTTCACGCGGTTGCTGTAAAACTTAAGTTCGGGCGAATACAAAAGCGTTTCGTCTGCCGCAAAGCCGGGAACAACCTCGTCTACCGCTTTGATAAAATTTATAATGTTAATCATGGCGCGGTATGGCATGGCGGCGGTTATGTCACCCGCAACCGCGTCCGGCAGCGTGGGACGGACATTCGACCGATCAAGTTCTTTCTGCCAGGTGCGCTTTCCGCTTAAAATATCGCCGAACCGCTGCACCAAAATATGCCCTGCCGCAAGCATGTTTGTAAGCTCGCCCACCTTTTGCGCATAGGCAATCGGCTGATTAAACGGCTCATTAAAATTATGTGAACACAAAACCGCAAGATTGGTGTTCTGCGATTTTAATTCTTTATAGGAGTGGCCGTTTACAACCGCCAGATTATTATCGTAATTTTCCTGGCTTACGAATCCGCCGGGGTTTTGGCAGAATGTGCGCACTTTATTTTTAAAAGGTGCGGGATAGCCGATGAGCTTTGATTCGTAAAGCACCTTGTTCACTTTTTCCATAATCTCGTTGCGCACCTCAACGCGCACACCGATGTCCACCGTGCCGGGCTGATGCGCAATATTGTGCTCTGCACAGATTTTTTCCAACCAGTCGGCGCCGCGGCGGCCGGTTGCAACAATAACGGACGGCGCGTCAACCTCCAAATCTTCTTTTCCGTTTGAAATATAAACGCCGGTGCAGGCGTCGCCTAAAAGCTTTAGGTTCACACACTCATAGCCAAACAAAATTTCAACGCCGTTTTTTAACAAAAATTGCTCAATCGCATAGTAAATTTCCTGTGCCTTTTCGGTGCCCAGATGGCGAATCGGACAGTCCACCAGTTTTAAGCC
>CAKSHV010000164.1 GCA_934457515.1 uncultured Clostridia bacterium | reverse complement strand
ATCCACGTCCGAAACGTAGCCCAGCCGCTGCCCCGTCGCAATGCTTATCACTTCTTTCTGTCTGAAATCCGCCGATTTGTTCATGTTTACTTTCCCCCTTTTGTTTTCTACATAAAAATCCCCCGTGTGCTATATGTATATGCACACGGGGGCTAAGCGTGTCGGTTAACCGACACTTTCAAAGAGAAAACGAGCTGCGCTCGCATTCTCTTTGACCTCAAGGGTTTTCGCTCGCGCGGATTTTCGGTATCAAAGATCCGAAAATCCAACCCTTGTAAGGAGCCAAAAATCAGGCGCATGTCCTGATTTTTGGCAAATTTCAGTTTTTAGGGAACTTCCCTCAAACTCCCTTTTGCTGTTGAAAAGCAAAGTTTTTCATAAAAATTCCCCGTGTGCTATATGTATATGCACACGGGGGATTAAAATAGTCGAAAAATTATTTAATGCTGTCAAATGTATCGGTAATTTCTTTTTCGGGAGCCGGTGTCAACAGGCTGACAACAACAATCATAATGCTTGCCGCAATGAATGCCGGCAAAAGCTCATAGATAGCAAAAACACCGCCGAGTTTTGCAATGCCGTATTTCCAAACAAACACCATAATCGCGCCCGTTGCCATGCCTGCCATAGCGCCCCAGGCGTTCGAACGCCGCCAGAAAAGCGCAAACAGAACAACAGGCCCGAACGAAGCACCAAAACCTGCCCATGCAAAAGAAACAATGTCAAACACTTTCGAGTCGGGGTTCAGTGCAATAATTAAACCGACAATCGCGATTGCAATAACAGTGCAGCGCGCAATCACAATGGTTTTCTTTTCCGAAAGTTTTAAGCCGAAAATGCCCTTTGCAATATCTTCCGAAATGCTCGACGCCGCCGCAAGCAGCTGTGAATCCGCCGTTGACATGGTAGACGCCAAAATGCCCGCCAGAATCAAGCCTGCGCCCATAGCGAAAATAAAACCGTGTTGGCTGATAAGACCTGCAATGGCAATAATAATGCGCTCGGAATCCTTAAGACCCGTAATCGTGCCGTTTAAGACCAAAGAATAGCCCATAATACCGATGAAAATGGCAATTGCCATCGCAATAACAACCCAAATGGAAGCCACTCTTCTGGAAAGTTTTAACTTTTTCTCATCTTCAATTGCCATAAAGCGCAGCAAAATGTGCGGCATACCAAAATAGCCCAAGCCCCACGCAAAGGTGGACGCAATGGAAAGCGCGCTGTATTTGTTAACCGTACCGTTGACCGCACCCGAGCTGGTTAAGCTGAAATATCCTTCCCAGGCTTTTGCATTCTCGATTACTTTATCCATGCCACCCGCATGGGTTACACCGTACTGCAGCACGATAATCAGTGCAACCGTCATAACAATGCTCTGAATTAAATCGGTTGTGCTTGCTGCCGAAAAGCCGCCCATAGAGGTGTACGCCACGATAACGAACGCGGAAATTAACATCGACAAGGTGTAATCCCATCCGAAAATCTGATTAAACAGCTTGCCGCAAGCCGAAAAGCCCGACGCAGTGTACGGAATAAAGAAAATAACAATTGCAATCGCCGCAACCGTTCTTAAAATGCCGGTTTTGTCTTTATAGCGATTGTGGAAAAATTCCGGAAGTGTTACCGAGTTGCCCGCCGCAACGGTATACCGTCTGATGCGCTTAGCAACAATTAACCAGTTTATGTATGTGCCGACCGCAAGACCGATTGCCGTCCATGCCGACTCTGCAATGCTGCCCGCCAGTGCAACGCCCGGCAAGCCCATCAAAAGCCAGCTTGACATATCAGACGCCTCGGCGCTCATCGCCGTAACCAGCGGTCCTAACTTTCTGCCGCCCAAATAAAAATCGCCCGAGTTTTTTGTGCGTTTGGAACAAATAACGCCAACCCAAAGCATGCCCAACAAATAAATAACAATTGTCAGGATTATTCCGATTGTTCGTAACTCCATGTTTCTTTCTCCTTATTTTAACAAAATGTACAAGAATTATAACACATTTTTAACAAGAAATCAATACAGAACAAAGTACAGACTTTAATCTGTACTTTGTATCAATAAAACACATATTTATCTTTTAATACAGCCAATTTTTAACCGTACGATTCTTCAAAACAAACCAAAAACAAAAGAAAAACTTTTTTATATTTACGCACGAATACCGCTTAAAAGCTGCGGCATGGTGTATTTTGCGTATTCGCGAAGAGAATACTCCCCGCCGTACAAACACCAGTCATACAGCATCGAACGCTCGCAAAACGCATAAAACCGAACCAGCTCGCTCACGGTTTTTTCGGTTGTAATCTCTCCCCTCTCCTGTCCGCGCGCCATGATTTTGCGCAGCAATTTATAATACACGCGGTTGTGGTCCAAAAGCTGTTTTTCGCCCTTTGCGGTCAGCTGCGCGGAATACATGCGCGTCAGCAAATCCAAATCAATGCGGTTTTCAATCATGTCAAACAGTTCGCGGTTTAGAAAAATCAGCAAATCAAAGTGGTTTTCGTCCCAGTCGATTCCCTCCGAAAGGGCAATGTATTTGTCGTCAAACAAATAGGCAAGCGAACCAAGCAAATCATCTTTTCCCTGAAAATAGTGATAAAACGACCCTTTCGACGTGCCCGATTCCAAAATAATTTCCTCCACCGTTGTGTCCTCGAACCCCTGCTCGTAAAACAGCTTCCACGCTGCGTCAACAATTTTCCCCTTTGTGTTTGAAGTCTTTCGTGCCATTTCGCATCCCTCTTTATCCGACCTTAATTTTCAGCTTATCCAAAAGCTCTTTGTTGGTTTTGGTTGCCAAAATCATGTGAATCAAATTCTCCGCAACCTCTAAATTGTTCTGTCCGCTCATGGCGTTGCGGATTGCCCAAATTTTGCTTAAATACTCTTTTTTAACAAGCAGTTCTTCCTTTCTCGTCCCCGACTTAAAAAGGTCGATAGAGGGGAATATGCGGCGTTCCTGCAGTTTTCTGTCCAAATGGATTTCCATATTGCCGGTGCCCTTAAACTCCTCGTAAATCACCTCGTCCATACGGCTGCCGGTATCGACCAGCGCGGTTGCCAAAATGGTTACGCTGCCGCCGTTTTCAATGTTGCGCGCCGCACCGAAAAAACGCTTGGGTTTATACAAAGACGCGGGGTCCAAACCGCCGGACAGCGTTCTGCCGCTGGGCGGAATTACCAGGTTATACGCACGTGCCAGACGGGTAATGGAGTCAAGCAGAATCACCGCGTCTTTTCCGTGCTCGGCAATACGCTTTGCGCGCTCCAGCACCATTTCCGCCACCTTAATATGGTGCTCGGGCTGCTGGTCGAATGTGGAATACACAATGTCGCCGTGCACCGCGCGCTCAATATCGGTCACCTCTTCGGGGCGTTCGTCAACCAAAAGCACAATCAGCTCGCACTCGGGATTATTAATGGAAATTGCCTGCGCAATGTTTTTTAAAAGAGTGGTTTTGCCCGCTTTCGGCGGCGCAACAATCAAACCACGCTGTCCTTTGCCGATGGGCGAAATTAAATCGATTGCGCGCATAGACGCGTCACATCCCTCGTGCTCCATGCAAAGCATTTCATTCGGATAAATGGGGGTTAACTGTTCAAACGGCTTGCGGCGAATAGACATAATAGGCAGATCACCGTTAACGGTTTTAACAAAAATCAGCGGTTTGAACTTCTCCCCCTCGCGGCATTCGCGCGTAAATCCGTTTACACGGTCGCCCGTTTTTAAATTAAATCTTCGGATTTGATTTTGCGAAACATACACATCCAAAGGGGTGGAAAGATAGTTTTCGCCGCGCAGAAATCCGTATCCGTCGGGCATAACCTCCAAAATCCCCTCTGCGGGTGAACGCGCGTCGCCGTCCCGCTCCTCCGCCTCTTTTTGCGGCGCCTCTTTCGGCTCTTCAGCAACTTTTTGTTCCAAAATCTCTAACAGCTCTGCTTTTTTATATTTGGAAAAGCCTGTTATCCCGTTTTCTTTGGCAATTTCCTGCAATTCAAGCAGTGTTTTTTCCTGCAATTCTTCTTTGTTCATGCTTTTTCTCCTTGTCTGCCACGCAATTTACGCGGCATTATATTTTTTCGGCTTGGCACGCCGTTAACCTTGACAAAATTCGATTTTAGGTATATGATTATAT
>CAKSHV010000163.1 GCA_934457515.1 uncultured Clostridia bacterium | reverse complement strand
GACGGTGAGGGTTCGCTTACGCCAAAAAGCTGAGACAGCGCACCGGTTAAATTTTCACCCATCACAATATTGTCGCCGCAGCCGACAATAACACGCTTTAAAAGCGGGAGCGATGCCTGATTGTCGGTTGTGATATACACAGGTTCGACATAAAGCATGGTATGTTCAAGCGGAATTACAAGCAAATTGCCGCGGATAACGTTTGAACCGCCCGTGTTCCAAAGGGTCATTTCCTTGGAAATATCGGGGTCGTTATCAATCATATTTTCAATTTGCAGCGGACCGTAAACCGTGTAATTTTTGGGGAATTTATATGCAATCAGTTTTCCGTAATTTTCTCCCTCATTGCCGACCGCAATCCACGAAACCATGTTTTCGCGGTTTATAAGCGTGAAAGGCAGCATTAAAACAAGTTCACTGTCGTTTTCATTAAATTCCTTTAACTTAATAATGTTGTAATAAGGTTCAATCGGACGTATATCGTCCTGATATTTTTCGTTTGCCACTGCATACATGTCATTTTTATTGTAAAATGCCGCAGGGTCGGTTGTGTGATACTGGGTATAGATTTTGCACTGCGTGCTAAAAAGCGCCTCGGGATATTTCGATTTGCTTAAAATCGACTGAGATATCGGCTCGCTTTCAAACAGCGCGGGGTACATTTTTTCATACGCGTTTACAATCGGGTCGGTGCTGTCTAACTTATAAAATTTCACATCGCCGGTGTATGCGTCAACCGTCACTTTTAAAGAATTGCGGATATAGTTGTATCCGTCGGTATACTGCGAGTACGGCAGCTCGGAAGATATGGTATACCCGTCAATTACCCATTTTAACGAGCCGTCATCGTCAATTACAATCACGGGATTTGTGTCGTATTTAAAGAATGGTGCCGCTCTTTTCACACGCTCGGTAATATCGCGGTTTAAAAGCAAACGGCTGTCGTTTGTAATCTGGCTTGCAATGGGCATGCGGAAATCACCCGTACGAAATGCGAATAAAATGCGGTTCAGGAAGGTAAGCTTAATTCCCGCCGGACCGTCATAGTCAAACTCTATGTCTTTCGTGCCCTCGGAATAGTCAAGTTCGCGAACCTTGGTATTAACGATAACCGAATCCTCGGTCATCTGACCGAAATAGATGCGCGGCTGCTTGATTTTGGGCGCACCTTCAGCCGATTCGGGAACCAAATTTTCGATGATATATTCAGGCTGTCCCTTGTCGGTCACGCTGTTGATTTTCGCCATGGCAACACCAAAACCGTGCGTAAACCTAAATTTTTCGTTTAAATAGTTTTTCGCCGAATCGCTTAGATTGTCTTTGTTGATTTCGCGCGCGCCGATGGCAACCGCCTCTTTTTTGCCGCCGATTTCATACACGCCCACATCCATGTCATAAAATC
This sequence comes from uncultured Clostridia bacterium, assembly GCA_934457515.1. Taxonomy (GTDB): domain Bacteria; phylum Bacillota; class Clostridia; order RGIG6154; family RGIG6154; genus RGIG6154. The sequence continues at coordinate 2,803 of CAKSHV010000163.1, read as the reverse complement.
CGTAATAGCTGCGGATTGCCTGCAGCTGGTTGGTCGCGGTAAGGGTTGCGGGAAAATCGATAATACGGATGTTCCCCACCGCCTCATCGGAAGGTGCAACATTTTGGTTTTTTTCGGACACATCGTATTCATATTCCGAAACGGAAGTTAAATTATATCCAAACCGCGTAAAATCAATGTTGTGCTGAATGTATTTTGATTCGGCAACCACTTCGTTGGGTGAAACATAAACGGTTTGCACCGCAAAAGCTGTAATATTGACCAAAATTAAAATCACAACATAAGAAAGGCAGCTTAAAATCGCATAAATGTATTTTCTTTTCAGCAGAAAAACAAGCGCCGCGACCGTAATAATAAGCAGAATAAAAGGAGCTGCCGCATAGAATTTCATGCGGATATTCATGTCCACAAACCCGCCGCCGGTTAACTCGTCTATAAACTGCCCGGTCAAAAGTTCCTGCGCGTCGATTCGGATAAACAGCATTTTCAGCACAAGGTAAATTAAAATATTTACGATAATATGCGTCATAATCGGCTTATTTTGCACAAGGTCGTTAAAATTCCGCTCGCCGATTTTGGTGTATAAAAGAAAATATGCTGCCGCGCAGTATAAAATCACAAAGCCCCATGTGCCGGTGATGCCGTCTAACAAAAGGACATAAAACGGACGCTGAAAAACATAATAGCTTATGTCTTTTCCGAGAATCGGGTCGGCTAAGTTAAAGGATGTGCTGTTTTGAAACAGCAGAAATTTTTCATAAAGCGAGCTGCTGATGTACTGCGATGCGGCAAACGCCACCAAAGCACACAAAAAAGCAATCAAAAGCCGTTTGGAAAAAAAGCTGTGCGCTGCGTTCGCTTTGTCCGAATTTCGGCGGATAACCGCGGTGGAAGCATAAATAATGATAAAACACAAAGCAAAACAGATAAACGAAAACGTGATTTTCGTAACGGTATTTTTCACAAAAACCGAAACAAACTGTTCACCGATTTCGCGCACCTCCAGGTAATTTACATAAAGGGCGCAGCCGTAGACAACTGCTGCTGCGACAAGAGCAATCACAACAATTGTAAGAATCGCACGCAATATATTTCTTGTTTTTTCTACCGTATACAATGGTTTTCCACTCAAATTACCCGCCTCGCTTTTCTGTTCTATTTTATAAAAAGTATGTCCTTATGATTCGGATTGAAACATAATTTCTGAAAATTCTTTCGGATTAAAGGGCTGCAAATCGTCCATCTGCTCGCCGACGCCCACAAATTTAACCGGCAGATTCTGCTCGTTTGAAAGACCGATAATCACGCCGCCCTTTGCGGTGCCGTCCAATTTGGTTAAAATAAGGCCCGTAAGCCCCGCAGATGCGTCAAACAGTTTTGCCTGCTGCAAAGCATTCTGCCCTGTTGTTGCGTCTAAAACAAGCAAAACTTCTTTCGCAGCGTTCGGAAGTTCTCTGTCTGCAATTCGAATGATTTTGGAAAGTTCGTCCATTAAATTTTTCTTGTTGTGCAGTCTGCCCGCCGTGTCGCAAAGAATAATATCCGAGCCGCGGTTTTTCGCAGCCGCAATCGCGTCATACACAACAGCGCCGGGGTCAGCCCCCTCGTTATGTTTGATAATGTCAACGCCCGCGCGCTCCGCCCAAACGGAAAGCTGCTCGGCTGCTGCCGCGCGGAATGTGTCTGCCGCCGCAAGAAGCACCTTTTTGCCCTGTGACTTATAATAATGCGCAATTTTACCGATGCTTGTCGTCTTACCGACGCCGTTTACGCCCACGATGATTACAATGGACGGCGTGGTGGACAGATTCATTGCATTATCCGTCTTAGACAGCATAGAACTTAAAATCTGAATCAGTTCATTTTTAACGCCCTCGCCGTCTGTAATATTTTTCTTTTTCACGGTGGTTCTTAGAGTTTCCAGCACCTCATCGGTCGTTTCAACGCCGACATCTGCCATAATTAAGGTTTCTTCCAGTTCGTCAAACAAATCTTCGTCTACCTTAACGAACGCGGCGAAAACATCATTTATTTTTTCGGAAAAATTGCTTTTGGTTTTCTCCAAACCTTTCTTTAATTTGTCAAAAAAGCCCATGTTGTTCTCCTTTATTTTTTCAGAATTTTTTGCTCAATTTCATCAATGTTCAGCTGTAAAAGCTTTGAAATACCTTTTTCCTGCATGGTTACGCCGTATAAACGGTCTGCTTCTTCCATGGTGCCGCGTCTGTGGGTGATAATTGCAATCTGCGAGTGCTTGCTGATGTTTCGAAGATATGACGCAAAGCGCGCAACATTAACATCGTCAAGCGCAGCCTCAATCTCGTCTAAAATACAAAGGGGCGACGGACGAACCTCAAGCAATGCAAACAGCAAAGATATGGCGATAATTGCCTTTTCTCCGCCCGAAAACAGCGTCATGTTCTGTAGTTTTTTGCCCGGCGGCTGTGCAACAATTTCAACGCCCGATGTTAAAATATTATCCGGGTCGGACAGCACGAGTTCTGCCGTGCCGCCGTTAAACAAATGGCTGAAAATGCGCTTAAACGCGTCATTTATAATCACCAACTGCTCTTTAAACTGCTTGGTCATCAGCGTTTCGATGTCGTCTATAATTTTAGACAGGGTTTCCTTTGCCTCTTCCATGTCCTTCTTCTGCGCCGATAAAAATTCATAGCGTTCTTTGAGTTCTGCAAACTCGTCAATGGCAGAAACATTGATATTTCCCAAAGATCGGATTTTTGCTTTTAAGCTGTTTACCAGCTTTTGTGTTTCGGGCAGGTTTTCAAGCTCTTTCTTCATGGGC
>CAKSHV010000162.1 GCA_934457515.1 uncultured Clostridia bacterium | reverse complement strand
CCGATGAACAGCGGATTTACAGCGACAAGCCCTCTGTTCGCAAAACGGACAGAAAAACGGCTTTTGAAAAGGCAAAAGTTTTGGCGGCTGCATTTAATCCGTCTGTTGCAAACGAAATTGTTTTGGTTAACGATACGGACATAAACTCTCTTTATGATACCGGCTTCACATTCGGCTTGAAAAGAGTGGTAAACGGTGTGGACGTTATCGGCGATACGGGGTATATAACCGTTAACGAGGAAGTTTCCAAGATATTGAGTTATTCGCTAAACTACACCGAAAATGCGGCGTTTGACAGCAAAGATTCCATTATTTCTTTGGATGACGCAAAAAAGGCGTATGCCGAAAAATGCGGTCTTAAAATGGAATACCGCTCAAAATATGACCGTGACGGCAAAAAACTTGTTATTTATCCTGTTTTTGCTGAGAAAAACAGCGAATATGTAATCAGCGCCCTTACCGGCGAGGCAATCACCTTAAACGGCTCGTATAGCATTATGAACCGTTATAACGGTGCGGGTGCGGCACAGGATTCTTCTTCAGCAAAAGAAGAGGGACTTTCCAAGGCGGAAATTGGTGAGCTTTCCAATATTTCGGGCTTAAAATCCAAAGAAGAAGGCATTGAAATTATAAAGAACAATACGTACATCGGCTTAAAAGACGGCATGAACGTTACGGCATACACGGTTCGCAAAAAATGGAACACCGATTCGGAATATGTTGCGTGCTACGATTTTGCAGATGAATCATATAAAAACACGCTTAGCGTTACCATGAATGCTTTAACAGGCGAAATTACCGATTTCTGGAAGTCGGCAGCAGATGATAAGGACGAAAAAGCAACTCTTACCCGTGCGGATGCGGACACAAAATTAACCGCGGTTGCGGCAGAGCTTGCAGGCGATAAATTTGCCGAATTTAAAGAAAATGAAAACGAAGTGTCGGATGAGGCTTTTGCAAAATCCGTTCGCTATTCCAAATCGTTTACAAGAATGGTTAACGGTATTCCGTTCCCGGATGATAGCTTAAGCATTTCGATCAGCCTTGTAACCGGCGAAATTTTAAGCTACGGCTTAACTTACACCTCTGCGGAGTTCCCGTCGCTTGACGGCACGCTTTCCGAGCAGCAGGCAATTGAAAAGCTGTTTGAGCAGATTCCGTTTGAATTGTCTTACAGCTTAAATGTGCGCGATGACAAAACCCGCGAATTTAAACTGGTTTGCGATTTTTCGGAAAACTACTTTCTTTTAGACGCATTTACCGGCAAAGCAATTAATTATAACAGCGAGCCGATCGAAAAGCCGTTTACGGGTTATACCGATATAAGCGGTCATTATGCGGAAAAGATTATCAATACCCTTGCGGAATACGGAATCCGTACCGAGGGCGACAAATTCACCCCCGATGCGGAAATAAACCAGGGCGCATTCTTAAAAATGATTGACTTGGTATTTTTCCACGGCGGAACAGTTTGGTTAAACGCCAAATCATCTTATGATTATTCATCACTTTTCCGCAACGGCATTACCGATAAAAAGGATATTGATGAATCGGCGCCGGTAACCCGCATGGACGCGGCAAAATTCTTAATTCGTGCCATGGGTGCGGAGGAATATGCAAAATTAGACGGCATTTACGCATCGCCCTTTAACGATGTGACCGACGGCAAAGGCTATGTTTGCCTGCTTTACGGCATGAAAGTCGTAAACGGTGATGAAAACGGAAACTTTAATCCGAACACCCATTTAACCTTTGCGGACGCTGCTGTTTTAATCTACAATTATCTGACCAGATAACCTTTTTTACAATACATCCTTTTACTTTTTGGCTGCGAAAGCAACTGCTTTTGCAGCCATCTTTTTTTATTGTTGCTTTTTTAAAAAAATTCGTGTATAATAAATAAAAAATGCAACCTTTTCAGCAGATGAAAAGTATTATAAGTGAGAGGGGGAACAGAAGATTGGACAAAGAGACACAGTGTACAGGTGTTTCAAAGCGTCAGATAGTTGAAAAATACTATGATATGGTATATCGCTTAGCCCTTGCCCAAACCAAAAACCGCGACCATGCGGATGATGTGACGCAGGATGTTTTCCTAAGGTTCATCAGAACGGAAAAGGAATTTGAAAGCGATGAACATGTGAAAGCCTGGCTTTTGCGTGTTACCGTCAACTGTTCCAAAAGTCTTTTCATGAGTGCGTGGTTCAAAAAAACCGAACCGCTTGATGAAAATGAGGAAATCCCCTTTGAAACGGAAGAAAAAAGCGATGTGTATTATGCGGCACAGTCACTTCCCGCAAAATACCGCGCGGTTATCCATTTGTTTTATTATGAAGATATGTCAATAGAGCAAATCGCAAAAACGTTAAATTCGAAAGAGTCCACGGTGAAATCTCAGCTGCACCGTGCACGCGAAATGCTGAAAGAAAAGCTGAAAGGAGGGTATGATTTTGTTTAGAGAGCAATATAAAGCCGCCTATGATGAAATAAAAGGCGACCGCACAAAAATTGATAAAATTTTTGCTATGGCGGAAGAAAAGCCGGCCAAAAAAGTTGTTTTCCCGTTTCGGGCAGCAACCGCAGTCGCAGCCGCTTTGGTTCTTGCAGTATCGATTTACGCATACCCCGAGCTTATGGACACAACCAAGCCGAAGGATAAAGAATTAAAAACGGTAGACCTTTCCGATTATGCATACCCGAAAGTGGAAAATGCCGAAATCACCGCGGCAGACAGCGGGAAAGAGAAGACTGCGGATAAAGAAACAATCGGTTCTGCCGAACCCCAAACAACAAAGAAAACCGACAGTACGCACAAAAATGCGGGAGCTTTCACAAACGACACTGCTAAAAATGATACGGTAAGTGATATGGCGCCAAAGCAGGAGAGCGCAGTCACGGCAAACGAAACAGCCCCTGAATTATATGCGGCAAGCGGACAGGATGATTTGGCAGACGTTACATCCGAAAGCGATGTGAGCGTTCAAGCTGCCGATGAATTTGTTGAAACAGACAGAGCAGCTCGTGCAGGGGGCGCTGCCTACACGGATTCGAACGTGAATTTCTTTGCAGCGAAATTGTCTGATTCTGTGCTTTATTCAGAAGCAAAAGAGGTCGGAAACGGCATGTTTTTCGTTACCGTTTATGCCGAATCAAGCGAGGCGGAAAGTGCGCTTAAAAACAGCGAAACCGAACAGATTGCAGGCTGTGCGGTGGCAATAGAAAAGGCGGATAATCAGCTTACCGCATACGCTGAAAAAGAAAAGAATTACTACAAATTCGAGTCTTACGATTTAACCGAAACCGAATTTAAATCGGAAATTGAAAAAGAACTGAAATAACGAAAAAGTCGGCTTATGCCGGCTTTTTTGTGTTTGTTTTGTGAAAAATCTGCCTATATACTTGTCTTTTTTTCGCGGTTGTGGTACAATAATAAAAAGAAAACAAAGGAGAACATGCTTATGAATGAAGTGAAATCGCCGAAAAAACCGCTTTTATTATACTATGCGATTATTATGATTGTTTTAATTGTGATTAACTCGGTGATTATTCCGACTATTGCGGAGATGAGCATCAGCGAGGTGGATTACAGCACGTTTATCACCATGACGGAAAAAAAGCAGGTCGGAAAAGTGCAGATTCAGGACAACCAGATTCTGTTTACCGATGCGGCGGGAGATAAAATTTATAAAACGGGTATTTTAAATGACCCGAATTTAACCGAGCGCTTAGCCGCATCCGGCGCAAAATTTTCGGGTGAAATTAAGCAGGAAACATCGCCTGTCTTAAGCTTTTTGCTTTCCTATATTATTCCGATTTTAATTTTCGTGGGATTAGGTCAGTTCATGTCCAAAAAGATGATGGACAAAGCGGGCGGCGGCAATTCCATGATGTTTGGCATGGGAAAAAGCAACGCAAAAGTGTATGTTAAATCATCCTCCGGCATTAAATTCGCCGATGTGGCGGGCGAGGACGAGGCAAAAGAGAATTTAGCCGAGATTGTCGAGTATTTGCACAATCCGACAAAATACAGAGAAATCGGCGCGTCTATGCCGAAAGGTATTTTGCTCGTCGGACCGCCCGGAACCGGTAAAACCATGCTTGCCAAGGCGGTTGCAGGCGAAGCAAATGTTCCGTTTTTCTCTATTTCCGGTTCGGAATTTGTTGAAATGTTTGTCGGCATGGGTGCATCAAAAGTGCGTGATTTGTTCCGTCAGGCGAAA
>CAKSHV010000161.1 GCA_934457515.1 uncultured Clostridia bacterium | reverse complement strand
GCGCAAAACTAAAAAATTTCAGAGCAAAAGAAAAGGCTGTTAAAAAAGTCACATGACTTTTTTAACAGCCTCTTTTGAACCGTCGGCTCAGCCGTTGGTTTTGTTATTTCTTTCTCTGATATACGCGAACGTATTCAACCTCCATGGCAGAACCGTCAACGTCTTTTAAGAGCTCCTCTTCAGTCGCGTCTTTCATAATCGCAGTGCTTAAGTACACCTGCATGGGCTGGTCGGAATAGGTGGTCGAGCGGCGGCGGATTTCTCTGCCGTCTACATACCAAATCATTTCATTCTCCGTCCATTCCAGAGCGAAAATGTGATAACCCTTTCTGTAGTCATCGGTCATCCACTGATAGTTATACACGCTGCCGCGGTTTGCCATGTTGTCGTCCGAATAGTGTTCTGCAGTCTGCACCGTTCCAGGCATTCTTCCCTCGTTAATATCAATTTCATAATACTTTGTGTTGTTGACATGAATCAGCGATTTATACAGCCAGAACGCAATGTTATAATGCATGCTCTCGGAGTCCGGATATTTGTATTTTGCTTCAAAATAGCCGTAGGTCTGGTCAAAATTACGGGTCCAGATGCTGGCAGACGTCCAGTTTTTACCGCCTTTATCCTCATCTTTGGCAATTAAGTATGCCTTACCGTCATGCACCTCAACATTTTCGCGGTATCTCGAAGAGGCAATGTGCGAATGCGGACCGTTTACGCTGTCCCAAACCTCATCATTCAAATCATCGCCGTCAAACTCATCGTGGAACGTAAGCTCCCAGTTTCCGCTGCCCAGCGGTCCGACATAAGCGTCAATATCCAAGAAACGCTTCAGCATAACCGCCGCCTGTGCACGGGTGGAGTTTTCCTGCGGCGCAAAGGTCATCGCACCGTCTTTCTCAATGCCTTTGATAATGCCAAGCTCGGTTGCGCGTGCAACAGGCTCTTTCGCCCATGAAGCAATGGTGTCTTTATCTGTAAAATCATTTAAATAGTAATCCGCTTCAATCAGTGTATTTTTAAACTTATTTACATATTTTGCCGCGTTCACAATCATTGCCGACATTTCTTCGCGGGTGATTGCTTTTTCGGGCTCAAAAGTATCGGTGTACGGCAGGCCCTCTAAAAGACCTGCTTTTTTTGCACCGCTTACGGTCGATGCATACCACTCGGTTTCGGGAACATCCGAAAAACCGGAGGATTCTTCCGACTGCGGAATGCCTGCCGCACGCAGCAGCAGTGCGCAGAATTCAGCGCGGGTCACAGGCGCTTCAGGGTCGTATCCGTTCCCTTTTCCGTAAACCAAGCCTTTCGATGCCATTAAATTCACGTCCGATTCTGCCCAGTGGTTTGACATGTCCGCCATTTTCACGTTGCCGACAGCAATACCCAACGTTTCGGACTGATTGATGTTGCCCATTGCAAACACAGGACCGTTAAACACATTTAATCTGTCTTGGAACGTACCGTTGTTGTCGTGGGGCACTAGAATTTCGCCGAATGCGCCGTAGTTATCGATATACGAGGGCAAATATGCTGTGCCCGAATCGGTCAGTTTCACAAGGGTTGCCGCCTCTTTGTCACTCGTGTCTGCCGAAAACTTGATTTCAATCGGCTTTTCTTTTGTTACAAACGGTACTTTTTCACCGTTTTTCAGAATGTAGAATGTAAAATCATACGCCTTACCCACAACGCCGTCCGCTTTTTTGTCGCTTGCAATCTGCTCTGCCACAAACGAATCCGCATCGTCTATCGTAATTTCGGACAACGGAACGGAAAAGCTGCCGAGATTGGTTTTAACGGCGATATTTCCGTTAAATTCTTTTTTCGCCAAGTTGATTTTCGCGCCGCTCCAGACAGAACGCACGCCGTCTTTTGCATAATTATATTCAACCGAAAGCTCTTTCGTTTTTTCGTAGTTTACGTTCTGTTTTTCCGCCTGAGCCGGAATACGGTCGAAAAAGTCGTTGCTTACGTCAAGTATCGTAATTGTCTTTCCGTTTTCATCCTCATTCTTTGCATGCACAAAGCTCTGCTCGAAACGAACTGCGTTTGCACGGCAGGTCAGCGCCGTTTCCTCGTTATCAATGGTCACGCCTTCGTCAGCCGTTCCGGCAAAATCAAACACACCGAGTGTTACCCAGCGCGATTCGTTGTCTGCGGTAAAGTCTAAATAGAAAACATCGGTTTTTCCGTTGTGAATCACTTTTACTCTTGCTTTATTGTCGGAATTTGCATGCGTGAGCTTATAAATCGAAACCTCTGCTTCGCCTTTTAAACCGCCTGTTCCCCATTTTGCCGTAGCATAGGGGTCAAACGAATAGCGGCTGGAGGTGTTGCGCTGCAGAACCGAATCGTAATAGCCTGCAAGACCGGAATTATACCACTTGCCTGTTTCGGAATATAAGTCACTGCTAAACGACACAATTGTCGCGTCACTCGGATTATAGTGCGCCGTGCTTAAAGCGTAGTCCGAAACGGCCGAGTCGTCAAACAAAACGGACTTGTCTGCCAAAGGCTCTGCTTTAAACGAAACGCCGCTCGGCATTTTTGCCACGTCTTTGGAAACCTTAAAGATTTCGGCAGCTTTGAACCGAACCGCGCAGGAACGGACAATCACGCCTGTGTCTGCCGTCTGTTTTTCCAGCTTCACATATTCGTTTCCGTCGCCTTTAAAGGTATATGTGCCGATGGAATACCAGCCGGCTTTTTGCGTCATATCAAAAGTCACTTTGTCCTGCTTGCCGTTGTGCACAACGGTGTAAAGCGCCTCTTTGTCAGCATTTTTGCCATATGCGGCAGTCGGGTTGTTATAAACCAAAACTTCAATATCTTTATTATCCACAATCATGGGGTGGAAAACAACCAGCGCGTTTTTCACCGCCGTTACGGAAGACGCTTTGTTGTCCAAGCCGTTTTTCTCGTCCGCTGCCCAGGAGCCTGCCTCGAAATAGCCGCTGCCGCCCTTTGCAATGGTCAGTTCGTCAACCTTGTTATAAGTTGCGCCCGCGGGTTTTGCAGGTGCCGTGTCACCGCAAACGATTGTGCCCTCGGTCGCCTCAAATTTCACACTTGCAATTCTCGAGATATTTTCATTATTTGAACCTTTTGCAGTTGTTTTTTCAAACTGAACAAACTCTTTTCCGTTACCGGAAAATTTGTATGTACCAAGCGTAACCCAGCCCTCTTTTTCAGCTTTTTGTGCGTCAAAAACAACTGTTTCATAGTCATCTTCGCCGTAGTGCACTTCAAAGTTCATGTGCGAGTCGTTCTGAGCTTTGTTTGTTAAATCAAGCGGAATATATGCCGAAATGGTTACCGTAACCGGCTTTATAATGTTCGGATGCCAAATCGCGGTTGCGGGCAGTTCCGTGCGGTATAAGCCCTGCATTTCGCCGCGCAACAAACCATCCCAGTGGTCGGAAACGAAGAAGTTCTTACTGCCCACAGGAACAATTAAGGTTTTGCCGTCGGTTTTTGCAACCGATGTATCATTATACCCCGCAGGCGGTGTTGCCTCGTTGCCTGCCTCTGTCGGAACGGAAGTGTCCGCAACGGCAGTATTTCCCGCTTTCGGCTGATACTTTTGAATTGCCGCCTTAATTTCATCTATTGATTCCGGCGGAATATAATTTTTATCATCGGTAATAACAACGCAGTCACAGCGTGCATAGTAGCACGAAGTGTCCAAAAGCTTTAAAAAGCTTTTGCCCGCTTTTAACGTAACCGACCCCGCAAGTTCCCACTTGTAGCCGTTTATTCCGTGGGTTGCCATTTTTTTCGGCAGCACTTTTTCGCCGAGGGCAACCTGATAATTTCTGGTTCCCGGCACGGTTTCGTGGTCCATGCCGCGCGCCCACACATAATATTCTCCGTCTTTGGGGATTTCAACCTGTGCGGATGCGGGAACCGCTTCTTTCACCAATCGGTCGGTTCTGCCCTTTAAATTCAGGCCGTCGATTGCACTTGCTTCGTTTTGCATGGGCGTCCACGAACCTGCACTGAAATTTTCGGGACGCAGGTAGATGTACACGGAATCTGCCGCGGCAAAAGCGGGCAGAACCATGGTCAGCACCATGAAAAGGGCAAGAAGCAAACTTACACACTTTTTCATACTCATTCTCTCTCCTTTTTTCGTTTTTAAAATCCGATGCAAATTTTCACTATTCTGCATGAAAAAACAGCAATTTCTCGGATTTTAAAGATTTCGATTTCTTACAAAATAATTATATCATGCCAAGTCTTGCACAGTCAATA
>CAKSHV010000160.1 GCA_934457515.1 uncultured Clostridia bacterium | reverse complement strand
GTTCAAAGCGGTTGTAAAACAGATTAAAGAGTGCTATGAAAAAGGTCAGCCTATCTTGGTTGGCACAATTACCATTGAAAAGTCCGAGGAATTGTCTGCAATGCTGAAAAAGAACGGCATTCCGCACAATGTTTTGAACGCAAAACAGCATGAGCGCGAGGCGGAAATTGTTGCACAGGCAGGTAAAAAAGGCGCGGTTACCATCGCAACCAACATGGCGGGCCGCGGTACCGATATTATGCTTGGCGGTAATGCCGAATTTTTGGCAAAGAAAGAGATGAAAAAAGAGGGCTATTCCGAAGAACTGATTGTTGAGGCGACCGGCTACGGCGACACGGACGATGAGGAAATTTTGGAGGCACGCAAAAAATATGCGGATTTGTATGCGAAATTCAAGGCGGAGGTTGCGCCGCAGCATGATGAAGTGGCAGCCCTCGGCGGTTTGTATATTTTAGGTACAGAGCGCCACGAAAGCCGAAGAATCGATAATCAGCTGCGCGGGCGTGCCGGCCGTCAGGGCGACCCGGGCGTATCCCGTTTTTTCCTTGCCATGGAGGACGACATTATGCGTCTGTTCGGTTCGGATAAATATATCGGCATGATTGACAAGCTTGGCATGGATGACGACGAGCCTTTGGAAATGAAAATGCTGTCCGGCGCAATCGAGAGTGCACAGAAGAAAGTTGAGGGCAGAAACTTCGATTCCAGAAAGAACGTTTTGCAGTATGATGACGTAATGAACACGCAGCGTGATTTGATTTACAAACAGCGTAATCAGGTGCTGGACGGCGAGGATATCCGCGACAATATTTTGAAAATGATTGAAGCATTCACCGAGGACGCGGTTTCAAGATATACCGCCGAGGGCGAATATCCGGATGATTGGAATTTAGACGGTTTGATTGAATATTTCGAGTCTGTTTTCCTTGAAAAAGGAGCGCTTTCGTTCAGCCATGACGATTTGGAGGTTATGTCCCGCGAATCGCTTTTAGAGGACATGAACGAGCTTACGCGAAAAGCGTATGAGCAGAAAGAACAGGAATTTACGCCGCAGAATATGCGCAATTTCGAGCGCTACATTCTTCTGAAAGTGGTTGACACCAAATGGATGGATCACATTGATGAAATGGACCAGTTAAAGCAGGGCATTTGGCTTCGTTCGTACGGTCAGAAAGACCCGGTTATGGAATATAAAAGCATCGGCAGCGATTTGTTTGACGAAATGGTTGAGGCAATTAAAATTGATACCGCCAAATTCATTTTGGGGGCGCGTTTAAGAACCGAGGTTCGCCGCGAAGAACGCAGCAACATTCAAATGACCGAAAACCGCGGCAGCGAGGACGGCGAGAAAAAGCCGATTAAAAAAATTCCCGTTAAGGTGCAGAAAGTGGGCAGAAACGACCCCTGTCCGTGCGGTTCGGGATTAAAATACAAAAAATGTTGCGGAAAATAAAAAAGTGTGGTATACTGTAATAACGATAAAAATATTCAAAAAAGGGAAGTGAAAAAATGCTTGAATTTGACGAATACCGTTTGACCCTTGAAGGCATGAAGGGCGGCATTGAAGAACTGAGGGATTCACTTTGACATTGCTGGCACAAATCATGAAATAGAAACTTTGGAAAAACAATCGGCAGATCCGTCATTTTGGGACAACATGGAGGAATCCCAAAAGGTTCTGCAAAAAATAAAGCAGTTAAAGCACAAGGTTGAAAGCTATGACAAGCTGCACGGACAGTGGGAGGATTTAATGACCCTTGTGGAACTTGGCAACGAGGAAGAGGATTTGTCTGTTTTAGACGAAGTAAAATCCGGCTTGAAAGACCTTCAAAACAATGTGGAGAGCATGACGCTGCAAACCCTGCTTTCGGGCGAGTATGACGCAAATAACGCCATTTTAACGCTGCACGCGGGTGCTGGCGGCACCGAGGCACAGGACTGGGCGGAAATGCTTTTCAGAATGTATTCCAGATGGGCAGAAAAATCAGGCTATGACGTTACGGTTTTAGATATTTTAGAGGGCGATGAGGCCGGCATTAAAAGCGTTACGTTCCGCGTTGCGGGGCTTAATGCATATGGCTATTGCAAAGCGGAAAAGGGCGTTCACCGCCTGGTTCGCATTTCGCCTTTTGACGCGTCGGGCAGACGGCACACGTCGTTTGCAAGCTTAGAGGTTATCCCCGAAATCGAAGATGACAACAGCATTGAAATTGCACCCGAGGATATCAGAATCGATACCTACCGCGCAAGCGGTGCGGGCGGTCAGCACATCAACAAAACCGACTCCGCCATCCGCATAACCCATTTCCCGACAGGAATCGTTGTGTCCTGTCAGAATGAACGTTCGCAGCACAAAAACAAGGATATGGCAATGAAAATGTTAAAATCCAAGTTAATCGAGCTGAAAGAACAGGAAAAATTAGAGAAAATGGAGGGCATTAAGGGCGAACAGAAAGAAATTGCCTGGGGCACCCAGATTCGCTCGTATGTTTTCCATCCGTATAATTTGGTAAAAGACCACAGAACCGGCTATGAAATGGGCAACATCGGCGCCGTTATGGACGGCGAGCTGGACGGATTTATAAACGCATACTTAAAAATGATGGCACAAAAGACAGAATAACAACCAAAAGAGTGTGGCATAATGCTTGTGCCGCACTCTTCGTTGAATAATGAAACGGAGAAAAATATGATTGAAAAACTGGACGGAATTTTAGCGCGCTACAACGAAATTTCCGCAAAGCTTTTAACGCCTGAGGTTTTAAATAACCCGCAGGAAATGACAAAGCTTTATAAAGACCAGTCGGAACTGCAGCCGATTGCCGAGGCGTATAACGCTTATAAAAAGGCAATTTCGGACAGGGAAGAGGCAGAAATGCTCCTTTCCGACACGCAGGACGCCGAGTTTAAGGAAATGTTGGAATCTGAAATCCGCGAGGCGAAAGAAAAAGCGGAACAGCTTACCGAAGAGCTTAAAATTTTGCTTTTACCTAAGAATCCCGATGACGAGAAAAACGTTATTGTGGAAATCCGCGGCGGCGCAGGCGGAGACGAGGCGGCGCTTTTCGGCGCAGATTTAATGCGCATGTACACCCGCTATGCCGAGCGCAATAACTGGAAAATTGAAATGCTTTCGTCTAACATAACCGAAATGGGCGGCGTGAAAGAAGTTTCGTTTTCCATCAACGGAAAAGGCGCATACAGCCGCTTGAAATTTGAAAGCGGTGTGCACCGCGTGCAGAGAATTCCCGCAACAGAATCGGGCGGCAGAATCCACACGTCAACCGTAACGGTTGCGGTGCTCCCCGAAGTGGAAGAGGTTGAGGTTGAAATTAACGCAAACGATTTAAGAATCGATGTTTTCCGTGCGGGCGGACCGGGCGGACAGTGCGTTAACACAACCGATTCTGCAGTGCGCATTACCCATTTGCCGACCGGGCTTGTTGTGTCCTGTCAGGACGAAAAATCTCAGCATAAAAACAAGGATAAAGCAATGAAAATTTTGCGTTCGCGCCTGTTTGATTTAATGCAGGAGCAGCAAAACAGCGAGATTGCATCGCAGCGCCGCAGCCAGGTCGGAACAGGCGACCGCAGCGAGCGTATTCGCACATATAATTTCCCCCAAGGGCGTGTGACCGACCACAGAATCGGTTTAACGCTGCACCGCTTAGACGCAATTTTAGACGGCGATTTGGACGAGATTATTGACGCACTTGTAACAGCTGATCAGGCAGAACGCATGAAGACTGTCGGCGAGAACGATTGATTTTATCGTAAGGAGAAGGGGATTGACTTATGAAAAATGCTTTAAAAGGCAAGAATTTGGCGTATACGGCAACAATAGTTTTTGCTTTAATATTGATTTTAACGCTGTTTGTTTTTCGGTACGGCGTTTCGGATAACGGCGACTTAACGGGCAGATTGGAGCATTTGGGACTTTATGACGCGCTGTATGACAGCGGAGCGGGCAGCGGCGAATACCCCACGCTGTTTGGTGTAATGGGTATGCCGAAAGGCTTTTCTACGGCGGACTTGCCCTACCGTGCGATTATGCTTGTTTCACCCGCGGTTCCTGTGGCAGTCCCTGCTGCAATTTATGCTATTCTGCTGCTTATGGGCGTTTTCTTAATTATCCGCACGCTTTTATCCAAATATGACTGGAACAATATTCTGCTTGCCGTTTTGTGCGTGCTTTTCTTTGCGGATAGCGGATATACTGCTTTTTTGAACACGCCGTATACCGAGGCGGCGGCATTTGTATATCTC
>CAKSHV010000159.1 GCA_934457515.1 uncultured Clostridia bacterium | reverse complement strand
GGCGATGCTGCCGATTCTGCCGACTGTTGTGCAAGCGGCTCTGCGACCGGTTCTGTCTCTGTATCCGGTTCGATAGCCGTCAATGCTTCCGATTCTGTCATTTCCTCTGCTGCCGGAATTTCTTCCGTTTCCGTAACTGCCAGTGCCGGCACGGCGCCAAAAGCCGATAAAACCAGACACATGCAAAGCAGTACGCTTAACACTTTTTTCATATTTTTCATCCCCTTTTTCGGTTCCTGTGAGAAAATTATACTATAGAATTTATTCCTTTGTCAATAGGGAAAAAGCAAAATAATCGGATAGTGAAAAAAATGACACGATTATACAGGAATGCTTAGCAAAAATTAGATATTTTCATTCTTTTCCGTCTTATTTTGCGGTTTGAATAAATCAAACGCTTGTATTTGGCCTTTGCCCCTGCACAATTTTCCGCCAAACAGATATTCACATGCTGTAATTTTAATCAAACCAATAGAAAAATTAACAAATTCTGAACTTCTATCTCTTCCCAAACGACAAAAAGTGTGGTATACTATACAAAAGACGGAGGTGCAGCGCGGTGGGCAGATTAAAAAAAGCGATAAAAAAAGCGTCGTTTGTGTCTTTTTCGTGGCATGATGTTGGCATAACCGCTCTTTTTTTGTTTATATCTTTGTGCATATGCTTTTTTATCCGCTATTTTGACGACGGAAATATATACGTTTCCATGATTTTTATGTTAGACGTTTTCTTAACCGCCCGTTTCACAAAAGGCTATTTATATGGCATATGGGCGTCCGTCATCGGTGTTCTCGGCATTAACTACTTTTTTACATATCCGTTCTTTGCTTTTAATTTCAGCATGGCGGGCTATCCTTTGTCCATTGCAAGCATGCTGATCGTTGCCGTCATTACCTCTGCCATGACCTCACGCGTAAAACTGCAGGAGCAGATTCAGGCGGCGGCGGAAAAAGAAAAAATGCGCGGCAATCTGCTGCGCGCCATATCCCACGATTTGCGCACGCCGCTTACCTCGATTGCGGGCTTAACCGGTGTTCTGTCCGACAATGACGAAAAAATGACCTCTGCCGAGCGTAAAGAGATTTATAAAGAAATTACGGATGATGCCACCTGGCTGATTCGCATGGTGGAAAATTTGCTTTCGGTAACAAAAATTCGGATTGACAGTGAAAATTTAAGGAAAGTACCCGAACTTGCAGAGGAAATTGTTGCCTCTGCGGTTCAGAAATTAAAAAAATACTACCCCGATGTGCGCATTACGGTGTCCGCGCCCGAGGAAGTGCTGTTTGTGCCCATGGACTGTGTGCTGATTGAACAGGTTTTGATTAACCTGATGGAGAACTCCATTCGCCACAGCGGCGGCGCAACCGAGATTAAAGTGCAGGTTTCCACTGACGGAGAATTTGCAAAATTTACCGTTTCGGATAACGGAAAAGGATTTGACCGTGCAATTTTAAAGAAAATCCGCGCCGAAGACTTTGTTATGCCGTCCATGCGTGAGGGCGATAACTCTAAAAATATGGGAATCGGGCTGTCGGTTTGCACCACCATCATTAAAGCGCACGGCGGCAAAATCGTTGCCGAAAATGAAAACGGCGCAAAAATTTGTTTCTACCTCCCGGTAGAGAAGGAGGAAAAATATGAATAGCAGGCAAACGGTTTTAATCGTTGAGGACGAGCCCAGTGTGTGTAAATTCATAAGCACCTTGCTTAAAACCAGCGGCTACAACGTACTTACGGCAGACTGCGGAAAAGACGCCCTTGCCATGGCTGGGAGCTTTGTGCCCGATTTGATTTTGTTGGATTTGGGACTTCCTGACATAGAGGGGCTGGAAGTCATCAAAAGAGTGCGCAAAACCTCGAACATCCCGATTTTGGTTGTGTCGGCGCGCGAAAGCGAAAAGGACAAAATCACAGCGTTGGATTTGGGTGCAGACGACTACATAACAAAGCCGTTCAGCGGCGGCGAACTTTTGGCGCGAATCCGCACATCGCTTCGCCACAAACGCTTAAGCATCGACGAGCAGTTTCGAAACGTGCAGCGCTATGTTCACGGCAACTTAAAAATTGATTTTGAGCGCTACAGAGTACAGGTCGACGGAAACGATGTGCACCTTACGAACAACGAATTTAAAATCATTCAGCTGCTTGCCAAATATTCCGGCAAAGTGCTTACGTATGACTATATTTTAAAGGAAATCTGGGGTCCGCATGCAGGCGAGGACAACCGAACGCTCCGCGTGAACATGGCAAATCTCAGGCGGAAGATTGAAAAAAATCCCGCCGCCCCCGAATATCTGTTTACAGAGCCGGGCGTCGGCTATCGCATGGCGGAAAGCGAACAACCCGAAGACAAATAAACACTCGTGCCACAAAGCACGAGTGTTTTTTTCATTTTATTTCAGCTTTTTATAGGTTAAAACAATAACGATGAGCGTTACGGCAAACGTTAAAATGTCTGCGGCGGGCATGGAGTATAAAACGCCGTCCAGTCCGAAAAACATCGGTAAAAGCAGGGCAAGCCCAACGCCCAAAACGACTTCGCGCAGCATGGATAGCCCGGTTGAAACCCACGGCCGACCCATCGACTGCAAAAAGATAAAGGCGGATTTATTCACACATGCAAGGGTCATCATACATAAGTAAACGCGGAAGGATTTTACAGCAAAATAGGTATAATAAACGCTTTCATTTGCCGCGCCGAACAGGTAAATTAACTGTTTCGGCAAAAGCAGCGCCGCAAGGGTTGCAGCAAAACCGACCAGCGCCTCGCACAACAGCAGACGGGTAAACAGGCTTTTCACGCGCAAAGGCACAGCAGCCGTCGCCGATCATAACCGCAATGGCAAGCGCAACCACCGTCAGCGGGAAAACGACCGTGTTCGCAGCATTGCCGAACGAGCCCAAATACGGCGCGTTGGCAATAAACACCTGATCGGCAATGTTGTATAGCGCGGCAACCAGCAGCGAAATTACGCACGGAATGCCAAAGTGCGCCATAAGGCGCCCAATCGGCGTGGTTTTTAAGGAAATTTGTTGTTCTTTCATTTTTACACATCCTTTCTGTTTAACAATTTTTTTGTTTCACACACTAAAAAATGCATAAAAAAACACGCGTGTTCCATACCGCCGGACTTACACCATTTTCGGCAACACGCGTGATAAAATTTAAATTATGCATTTTTCGGGCAAATAAAAAAGCGGCTGACAAACCGGATTTACGCTGTCAGCCACTCGTTTATTTAAAATTATTATACCACAATTTTTTCAAAATTGCAAGCATTTTTTATTTGGAAGTGATTGCTTTAATCACATCATCGTTATACACAATGTTTGCTTCTTTCAGCCATTTTTCTGCATATTGTCTGTCTAATTCGTTATACTTTTCGCCTAAATACTTCTGCAGGAACTGCTCATACGGCGTATATTCGTTCACAGCCGTTGCCAGAATAATGTGGTAGCCGTACTGGCTTTTAACGGGCTTTGAAATATCGCCCGCTTTTTTTAGTTCCAAAGCCGCAGTTTTAAATTCAGTTACAAAATTGGAGTCAGCCGTTACATAATAGCCGTCCGCTGTTTGACCGCCGTCTTTGTTATACGTCTTAATCAGTTCGTCAAAATTATCTGCCGTTGCTTCTTTTGCAATTTTGTCGGCAGTTTCTTTTGCAGCTTTCTGCTCTTCTTCCGAAAGAGGCGTGTTTGTGGTTAAATCCACTGTCGGGATTAAAATGTGCTTAACCTGAACGGAGTGCTCTTTATATGCCTCTTTGTTTTCCTCATAGTATTCTTTGGCATTGTCTTTAACCGACTTGTAAGAGTCCTCGTTGTTTTCAAGATAAGTAAATACCGCCTGATTAATTGAGTAGTTCACACTGTTTGTAATATAGTCTTCTCTTGATGCAAAGCCTTGGGCGGTAATTAACTGGTTTACAACGCTTTCGCCGTAGCTCATATCAAGAGTTGTAAGTTCTGCTTTTACATCTTCCTCGATTTTTGAAATATCAGCGGCATTCAATTCTTTTGCCTTTTGATTTACAACCGCCTGAGTTGCAAGTTCCTGCTTTGCAGCAGTTGTAATTTCTTCGGCCGTTGCACCTGCCGACTGATAGTATTTTGCAAACTTATCATACATGGTTTTGAAGTCTGCCGCCGAAATCTTTTCGCCGTTTACTTCCATTGCCGTTTCGTCTGCCGCAGCCGTTTTGCCGGTGGTAATCGAAGCAACGCGGGTCGCGTCGTCCCATCCAACCTGATAGCCAAAAACGTTTGCCACATCGCGCAGCGCAATGTATGTTG
>CAKSHV010000158.1 GCA_934457515.1 uncultured Clostridia bacterium | reverse complement strand
AGATTCAATTCAGCTGCGATTTTATACCCCGCAATCAGTTCGTTTTTCTTTTCTTTTTTTAATCTTGCAGACGCGTTATGCTCTGCCGCGCATTTTACTTTTGCCATACCGATACCCTCTCGGACCCCAATTGTATACAATTACAGTATATCATAAAACGAAGGCGTCGGTCAATACCAATAATATGCATTCTCTTCCAAAATGTTACACTGCATGTCCCCCCTTTTCGTTTATAGTTTTCACGAAACAAAGGGCAAACATACATTCTTTTGAAAATTTTACCTGTTTAGCCGTTCAAAACGGCATGAAATGCACGCGGAAGATACTCGATTAAGTCGCCCGCAATCAAACCGAACGCCGTTTTATCTTTCACGGCAATATCGCCCGCAAGACCGTGCAGATATGCCCCGCAAGCCGCGCTTTCCAGCGGCGTCAGCCCCTGTCCCGCAAGCGATGCAATAATGCCTGACAGCACATCGCCCGAGCCGCCCGTTGCCATACCGACGTTCCCCGTCGGGTTCACAAGAACGGTTTTACCATCCGATATCACCGTTTTTTCACCTTTTAGCACAACAACGGTGTCTGTTTTTTGGGCAAATTCTTTGGCGCATGTTTCGCGCGCGCCCTGAACATCCGCCACAGAAGCACCTGATAATCTTGCCATTTCGCCCGGGTGCGGGGTTAAAATCACGCTGCATTTTCTTTCTCTTTCTAAAAGCTCAGGATTTTGGGCAAGCGTATTTAAACCGTCCGCATCAATCACAAGTGTTCCGTCAAATGCGGAAAGCAAACGCTCTGCAAGGCGCGTTGTGCCGCCGCCCGTCCGCGCTCCCATTCCGAATGCAGCTGCATTGGCTTTCGGCAAAAAAGAGCTAAGTTCTTTTGCCGCACCAAGCGCAAACACACCGTCTGCCGAGGAAAGCGGCAAGGTCATCGATTCGGTGGTTTTTACCGCAACAACAGGCAAAATGTCGCGCGGTACCGCAACGGTCACAAGTCCCGCGCCGCTGCGCAGCGCACCCATTGCGCTCATACACACCGACCCGCTCATACCGACACTGCCTCCGATTATTAAAATGTGCCCGAAATTCCCTTTATTTTGAAAAGACAGGCGTTTCGGAAGCCTGTCTTTCACATACTTAATGTCAATCATCCCAAATACTCCGCATAAACAACTGCCATAGCCGAAATGTCGGAATGAGAAAGCGAAACCTCGCACTCAAACCGTCCGCTCAAAGGCTTGCACACAATAAAAGGCTTTCCGTTTAAATCGCGCAGAACTTCAATTTCGTTAAACTCCACTTTCTGTCCCGTTGCCTTGATAAACGCCTCTTTTGCAGCAAAATTAACCGCAACCGTCTGCGGTGCAAACTTTTTCTTTTTCAGCATTTCCTGCTCGCGCAAGGAAAAAATCCGCGTAATAAACTTGTCCTGTTCCTGCATGATTTTTTCAATACGTGCAATCTCCAAAATGTCGCAGCCTATCCCTTTTTTCATGTCACATCTCTCCTTTTCGTCTGATTATTAAAACATTTTCTGCGGCAAAACCTGCTTGAAATGAGAAACAATCCGCTCGTCAAATGAAACGGTCACTTTTGTAATTCCGTCCTTGGTTTTGCACACAATAATATAATTGCTGTCATCTGTTTTTTTCGCAGCTGCAAAAATGGTTTTTACAGCCTTATATTCGTTCAAAACATCGCTGTTTGCCTGCTGCGCAATCGCCAAAATATCCGCGCTGTCTATGGCAATAACCGTCTTTCTCTTTTTGCGGTTCATAATTTTATCAATCGTAATGTCTTTGGCAACAATGCAATATTCAAACTCTAACTTAAAATTCTGTGAGAAGTAATATGCAAGGTAAATCGATGCCGCAGCGCCGATAATTGCAAAGCTTTTTAAAAACATGAAAGAAAGCACCGTTAAAACAAATGCGGCGGCATAAATGCCGAAAATTTTCAAGGTATCCGCGCTGTCTTTCTCCTTTTTTACCATATATTCAATAATGTTTTCCATACTGAATTTCCTTTCTTACATCACTTTTCGAATGCGGTCTGCCGCAATATAGCAAATCGCAATTTTAACCGCATCAAAAGGCAAAAACGGAAGCACGCAGGTGAAAAGCGAATACACAAAGTCTGCCTTTGCGGAAATCATAAACCACGCCGTTCCGAAGGTGTAGCACACAAGGGTTGCCAAAACCATCATCAAAACGCGTGAGAGCATCTTTTCATACTTTTCAAAGCCTAAGCCGGTTAAGAACGCCATTGCAATGTAACCTAAAATATAGCCGCCGGTCGGACCTGCAAGAACGGACAAGCCGCCTTTAAACGATGCAAAAACCGGAACGCCAACCGCGCCCAAAACAACATAAATCAAAATGGAAAGTGAGCCGTATTTTTTACCCAAAACAGCTCCGCACAGCAAAACCGAAAGGGTTGCCAGGTTAATCGGCACAAGGCCTATCGGAATAACAATTTGCGAAAAAACCGCTGTTAATGCGGCAAACAACGCACAATATACCATTTCTCTTGTTTTAATTTTCATAACATCTCCGCCTTCCTTTGCTGCTTTAAAATCACATTTAAGATATTTTATCATATTTTAGCCAAAACCGCAAGTGTTTCATAAAAAAACAGTAAATTTTTTCTGTTTAATAGAAGAAATGACAAAAAAGGGTTGTTTTTTTAGCCCAAATGTGCTATACTGATTAAAGATTTTAAATGCGGATATAGTTCACCGGTAGAACATCAGCTTCCCAAGCTGAGAAAGCGGGTTCGATTCCCGTTATCCGCTCCATACATCGGAATGGACTTTGCTCCGTTCCGATTTTTCTTTTTTAATGAAAAATCATCACACGCACCATCATTCCTCCTTTTTCGCTTAACTTGCTTACGCGCGTTAAGCGAGTGCGCCTTATCGGGCGCAGAAAAACAAAAACCTTTTTTGCAAAGTGCGCTTTGCTCCGTTTTTCTTTGCAGAAAACATTCGCTTATCTCCCTTGCCCCTCCTTTTTCGCACGGCTTTCTTCGTGTCGCCGTGCGAGGCACCTTATCGGGCGCAAAAAAGCCAAATCTTTTTTCAATGTGCGGCAAATTCTAAAAAAGGACAGGATTAAATCCTGTCCTTTTTGCTATTTTTCTATTCTTCTTTTTCGCCCGCTTTGGTCTCGACGGCTTTGGAGGCAACCTCCAAGCCGCGAATTAAAAAATCCGGCACATCGACGCCGATTTGAATTAGGTTTTCCAAAATAGAGCGGATTTCGTTAATCAGAAACGTTGCGAGGGTGAACCAGCCGAGCAATTCGGCATAGCCAAGGTCGATCCCGACCGTTTCGCCCATTGTTTTAAACGAAAGCGAAACAAAGAACGCAATGGCAATCACCACCCAATATCCTGTTTTTTTCGCAATTCCCTTTGCGCCTCTGTTGGAATTTTCAGTGTGCGAAAAGCGCGCCTTTAAAATGCCTGTGATGTAGTCCGCAATGTTCAGCACGAAAAACGCGAGAAACAAAAACCAAAACTTTCCGAAAGCGGAGGCAAAAAGCGTAACTGCCGCCGCCCATAATGTGTTTATCTTTGTTGCAATTTTTGTCATGATGTTACTCCCCTTTTTTGTTCATTTACCCCCAAATAATACCGCCCCAAAGGTTGCGTCCGTCGCCTTTAAACTTAAATTCGTCGTTTACCTTAAGGGTTGTCGAGCCGCCCGCGTCAAGCGAGATTGCAAAGTCTAAACCTAAGTTCTTCGCGGTCTGATACGCCCGCTCGGCGTTTGAATTGGCACGGACCGCAAGGACAATTTTGTTGTCCTTTTTGCGATAGCCCAGAATCGGGCGATTTGCAGTGCGGGTCACGTCCGAAAATTTGCCGATAAAACCCTCGTCCGCGGCGGTAATCTTCGGGTAAATGCCGTAGCCCGAAACCGCAAACCAAACGCTGTCCTCTTTCGTGATATCGGTGATTCGTTTCATTTCAACCTTGTCCGCGCCCTTAACGATTAAAGTCGAAACAGGCTTGCCGTGGGTTGCGTTGTTCGCAAGCACCTTGCCCGCGTTCACGCAAATGCCGTTCGGCGCGGCAGGTCTGCCGGGATAGAAAAACAAGCTGTTTACAAAATTGTTGTAGGGCGTTTTGTTCGTGTTCGTCTGCGTTTCCACCGCAAAAATGTTCCGCGGGTCAATCTCAACGATGTGGGTCGTGCCCTCAACATAATATTTCGCCTTTTCAGGTTCATTCATCGGTTTTTCCTCCAATCCGTAATGATTTTTTATTGCCTTGAAAATTGCCGATGCAAAGGCTTCGGTATTGCGCAGCTTTTC
>CAKSHV010000157.1 GCA_934457515.1 uncultured Clostridia bacterium | reverse complement strand
GTTCTCTAAAGTTGCTTTTTCATGAAAAGCACTTGCGCCGACCCATACGTTTTTTAAGCTTTGTATCGATTCGATTGTCTCGCTTTTCTGGACCTGAGTGTCTCCTGCATGGAGCGCAAGATTCGGGTGCTTTTTAAGCAGATTTTCAACGGTTACGGTGGAATTTTCGGCAGAAATGCCGTCACGGATTGTGCAGTGACGGCATTTCTGCCAATGTTACATCATAATCCGTGCCGCTGCCGGCAAGGCTATGGGTTCTTGCTGTTCCTGCATAGCTGCCGAATCATTCGGTTCCTGCTGCTCTTGCACTGTAATCGGCTCTGTTTTCGTTTTTTCTGCAAATGCCGCGGGCGGCAGCAGAGAAAAGCAGAATACAAGTGCCATAAACGGGCTTAAAACTCTTTTGCGCATAGTGTGTTTTCCTCCCCAATAACTTATTTGTATTACCTTATCTTTGCTTTGCCGAATAAAAAACGTCGGCTTTTTCTCTTTCATAGGTAACACGCCCCCTTGATGAATTTCGTCTGATGAGCCAAACTCTGTTTGCTGAAAATAAAATACAAAAAGGCACACTTCGCATACTTTTTAAAGATATGCAAAGCGTACCCCTCATATAATTTTAAACACGGCATGCCTAAATCAAGAACATGCCCGAAAACCCTTTACGTCAAACAACATAGCGCATTAAACCCTTTCGGAAATATTGTCTGATATAACTATTTATAATTATATCATATATTGCGGATCGTGTCATCATTCCAAGGTATGATTTCGAAAATTTTTTGCCATAGACAACGATTGTTTTTCCCTGAATCTTTCAAATGCGCCGCATTCGGCGAAAAGATAGCAGATTTGTCATTTTCACGCCAAAGCACCCCTCTCGGACAGCCGTTTTTATAACTATATTCACGAAAAATCTTAACACATTTGAATAAAACAGGCAAATTATTTCGTAAAATGTTGAAAAAAGGGGCAGATTTTGTAAAATTCTATTGACTTATCGCCGAAAATTTAGTATTATATTAATATAGTTCTATTTATTTGTAAGGGGAGCAAGTATATATGGTATCCAAATACGTTATCGTTCAGAACCAGGTTGGTCTGCATTCCAAGCCGGCGACATTTTTTATTCAGAAAGCCAACGAGTACAAAAGCACGATTTTAATCGAGCGGCAGGAGCGGAGAGTCAATGCAAAAAGCCTGCTCGGCGTTTTGTCTTTGGGGGTTCTGAAGGGAACGGAGATTAAGCTGATTGCCGACGGTCCGGACGAGAAAGAAGCGATTGACGGCATGTATAATTTGGTTGCCAATAATTTTTATGAATAAAACGGATTGCCCGCGGATAAAGCGGGCAATATTTATATGAAGAAAGGATGTGAACATATGGTTGACAAGGCGTTTTTACATTCGCTACCGCAAAATCCCGGCGTGTATATTATGAAAAACAAGGATGACAAAATTATATACGTCGGCAAGGCGAAGAATTTAAAAAACAGAGTGAATCAATACTTTGTGAAAAACAGCAACCACACCGAAAAGGTGCTTGCCATGGTGAGCCATGTGGACCACATTGAGTATATTTTGGTAAATTCCGAGGCGGAGGCGTTGAACTTAGAGTGTTCGCTGATTAAGAAAAATCGCCCGAAATATAACATTTTGTTAAAAGATGACAAGGGGTATCCGTACATTAAAATCACAAACGAGCGGTTTCCGCGCGTGTTGTTGGCGCGAAGAGTGGAAAAGGACGGCGCAAAGTACTTCGGTCCGTTCATCAGCTCCACAAGCGTAAAACGCATTTTAGAGGCGTTTCATAAGCTTTTTAAAATCCGTACCTGCAACACCCTTTCAAAGCGGGACAAACCTTGCTTAAATTACCATATCAAGCGCTGTGACGCGCCCTGCATGGGGTATATTACGGAAGAAGAATACGGACAAAATGTTAAGCAGCTGACCGATGTTTTAAGCGGCAGAGCAGACGATTTGAAAAAAGAATTAACAAGCGGCATGGAGCGCGCGGCAGAGGAATTAAAGTTCGAGCAGGCGGCGGATTTCCGCGACAAAATCGCGGCGGTGAACAGCATTTTAGAGCGGCAGCTGGTGGTGTCGGTGGGCGGCGAAAACGAGGATATTGTTTACTTATATAAGGAAAACGACCGCCTTTGCATACAAATGCTGTATGTGCGGGGCGGCAGGCTGACTGACAAGCGTGCGTTTTTCATGAACAACACCAAAAATGAGGACGATTCAGAGGTTATGCGCGCCTTTTTGCTGCAGTATTACACTACGTTTGACGTGCCGAAAAAGGTGTATCTGTCTGCGGATATTGCCGACGCGGACGAAATGGAGCGATACCTGTCCGAAATCCGCGGCAATAAGGTTTCGGTTTTCATGCCGCAGCGGGGCGACAAGGTTCGCTTTTTGGAAATGGCAAAGAAGAATGCGGCAGAGGCAATGCGGCTTAAATACTCCAAATCGGAGCGCGGAGCGGACAGCTTAGAGGCGGTTCGCCAGCTTGCGCACTACCTTGCGCTTGAAAATGTGCCCGAGCGCATTGAGGCGTATGATATTTCACACACGGCGGGCAGCGAAGTGGTGGCATCTATGGTGGTGTTCAAAAAAGGACAGCCCGCACGCAGCGAGTATCGGAAATTCAAAATGAAAACGTCGCAGAAAAATGACGATTACGGCGCCATGAAAGAGGCGCTTTCCAGACGTCTTAAATACATTGAAGAGGTAAAAAGCGAAAAGTTTAAGGAGCCGCCCGACCTGATTTTTGTGGACGGCGGCCTCGGACAGGTGCATGCCGCCTTAGAGGTTGCGCGCGAAATAAAAGGTGCGGAATCCATTCCGATTTTCGGCATTTTTAAGGACGACAAGCACAAAACGCAGGGCGTGATTTCTGCCGAAAAAACGTTTGAGATTCCCATGGGCAGCAAATGTTTCACCCTTGTTACCGAAATTCAGGACGAAATGCATCGTGTTGCCATTACCTACCACCGACTGCTGCGCAGCCGCAAAAATACCGAGAGCGAAATTATGAAAATTCCCGGCGTGGGGAAGAATCGGTTTAAAACGCTTTTGGAGCATTTTAAGACTGTTCAGGCGCTTAAAAAGGCAAGCATAGACGAAATTGCCGCGGTCAAGGGGCTGGGCAAGGCGCAGGCGAAAGTGATTTATAACGCGCTTCATGAAGCAGGTGACGATTCTTAATTTTTTATAAAAGAAAGTCCCCGCTATGCGGGGGCTTTTACATATCAAGAAATGAGTTATCTTTTCCGTACTGATTTTATGCCGCGCAAAATGGTGTTTCGTGCGTGAACGGCGCTTGATTCGTCAAGGGGCGGAACGCCTTTTAACGGATAGTCAATCCCAAGCGCCTCGTATTTCGGAATGCCCATGGTGTGATAGGGCAAAACGTCTAAGGCTTTTACGTGCTTTAAACCGCCGATAAATTCGCCCAGGGCAAATAAATCTTCTTCCTTGTCGGTTACATTCGGCACAACCACATGGCGAATCCACATGTCTTTGCCGATGTCCGACAGGTATTTTGCAAAGGCGAGGGGAGAAGTGTTCTCCTGCTTGCAAAGTTTTTTATGCGATTCGGGGTCAATGTGCTTTATGTCTAACATCACAAGGTCGGTGTTTTGCAAAACGGCGTCAAACGCGTGGGGGCGGCTTGGATTAAACTGTATGCCGCTTGTGTCTAAACAGGTGTGAATGTTTTGGGCTTTTGCTTTTTTAAAAAGGTTCTCTAAAAACAGGGGCTGCAGCATGGGCTCGCCGCCCGTTGCGGTTATGCCGCCGTTTTTATAGTAGTTTTTGTTCTTGTTAAACGTGTTTAAAATCTCATCCGCCGTCATTTTTGTGCCGCCGTTTACATTCCATGTGTCCGGATTGTGGCAATAGGCACAGCGCATGGGGCAGCCCTGAAAGAACACAACCAAACGGACGCCCGGCCCGTCAACCGTTCCGAACGTTTCTACAGAGTGTATATTTCCGAAAACCGCGCCGATAGATTCAGCGCGGTTTTCGGTCGTATGTTGATTTTTGTTTGCGCCTTCGCGCGGGTTATTACATAGCATGGTGGAACGTTCTCGAGATAACCTCGTCCTGCTGTTCTTTGGTCAGCTTGTTAAAATTAACTGCATAACCCGATACACGGATGGTCAGCTGCGGGTATTTCTCGGGGTGTGCCTGTGCGTCTAAAAGGGTTTCACGGTTTAAAACGTTTACGTTTAAATGGTGACCTCTCTGCGCAACATAGCCGTCTATCATGGAAACCAGGTTGTCAATTTGCTGTTTGCTTGCTTTGCTCATGTTTTTTCCTCCTTATTATTTAGTCCTCGTGACTGTCGTTTTCAAAATCTTCATCGTCAAGCTCGGTCGGCACACCGCACGCACCTTTTCCG
>CAKSHV010000156.1 GCA_934457515.1 uncultured Clostridia bacterium | reverse complement strand
CCGTTATGTTGTAACCGAGCTTTTGGTGGTTCAGTTTTGCGGTGTAGCCGGTTATAATTTCGTCTTTTTCCAGCCGTTCGATTCGGGCGGACGTTGCAGGTGAGGACAGAAAAACCTCGTTTGCAAGCTGCTTTAAAGAATAACGTGCGTTTTCCTGAAGCAGAGAAATCAGTTTCTTATCAATTTTATCCATAATGTCAACTCCTTTTTAAAAAATAAGACAAAGACCGCTGTAAGCGACGCCTTTGTCTGCTTTTCCTTAATAATTTTAAGTTTATTATAGCGTATGATTTAAAATTTGTCAAGTGTTTTTTAAAAAACAGGTGAAATTTATTTTTTCACATTTACTCTTGAAATTTGCTGGTTTTGAAGATAGAATTTACTGTACTTAAAGGGGAATAATTTCGAAACAATAAAATGAAAGGGACATGACGGTGGGTATTCGGGTGAATAAAAACGAATTATAGATGCTGTTTCGCGTGTCGGACGGCGGGCTTACGGTTGGTTTTGCAAACAAAATTTCCGCCGCGTTAATCGAAATAGAAAAATAAAAATTGAAAAAGTTTTCCGTACAAGCGCTTTTGACAAAAAAGCGCTTTTTTATATGCTAAAATAAAAAACAGAAACGAGGGAAGAGGGTGGCAGATGGTTGTTTATTTAGATGTTATTTTTTTAACCAATTTTGTTTTGGATGTCTGTCTGCTGCTTGCCTGCGGCATGATATTTCGGGTGCATTGCAGGTGGTATCGCCTGCTTTTTGGCGGCGGGATCGGTGCGCTTTACGCGATGCTTTGCGCGATGTTTAGCTTGCGGTATATCACTCTTTCTGTTGCGGCAGCTTTTTTGCAGGCCGTGGCTGTGTATAGGGCAAAACCCATTCAAATTACTGCGGGATATATTGGCTTAAGCTGCGCCGCGGCGGGCGTTATGCTGCTGTTCCCCACATACGGATTTGCCCTTGGTGTTTCATTTTCGGCAGCTGTGCTTGCCTCTGTTTTTCTTGCAAGATACTTTGAAAGCGGCATTCGGGTCGGCCGTCTGAAAAGAAAGGTTGAAATTACATTCGGCGGGAAAAGCATTTTGCTGAACGGCTTTGTGGATTCCGGAAACCGTATGCACATTGCGGTCATAAACGAAAAAAGTGCTGCATATCTTATAGGAAAGGACGAGGTTTTGCGCATGAAAGAAATGCGGCTTGGGAACTATTCGCTTTGCCCTTGCCGCACTGTTGCGGGGGACAGTGTAATTCCGGTTTTTGAGCCGGAGAATGTAAAAATAGACGGCAGGAGCTGCAGCTTAAAAGTCGGCGTGATTTTCGGCACGATGTCGGACGAGGTGCTGCTGCCGAAAGAATTTATTTTTAAGGAGAATCACTATGCTGAGAGCCATATTTGAAAAACTAAAACGGTTGTTTTTGAAAAAGGATATTTATTATATAGGCGGCAGCCAAACGCTGCCCGCGCCCCTCAGCAAGGAAGAGGAGCAATATCATTTAAAGCGCATTAAAACAGAGGACAGCCGCCGCATTTTAATCGAGCACAATTTAAGGCTTGTTGTGTATATTGCGCGGAAATTCGAAAACACGGGCATTGGAATCGAGGATTTGATTTCCATAGGCACAATTGGGCTGATTAAGGCAATTAACACTTTTAATCCCGAAAAAAACATTAAGCTTGCCACCTATGCTTCGCGCTGCATTGAAAACGAAATTTTAATGTATCTTCGCAAAAACAGCAACACCAGGCAGGAAATTTCCATCAACGAGCCGCTGAATACCGATTATGACGGAAACGAGCTGGTTTTGTCCGATATTTTGGGGTCGGACGTGGATTTAATTCAGAAAAGCCTGGATGACGAGGTGGACCGCGAGCTTTTGCTGATTGCCATGAGCAAGCTTTCGGCACGCGAAAAGGAAATTGTAAGATTGCGCTACGGACTTGCGGGCGGCGAGGAAAAAACGCAAAAAGAGGTTGCGGATTTGCTGGGCATTTCGCAGTCGTACATATCGCGTTTGGAAAAGCGCATTATTCTGCGACTGAAAAAAGAAATGAATAAAATGCTTGACTAAAAGGCGGTGTGATAGTATAGATTTTCTTCCGGCGGAAATAATAAGGATAGGCATTATGAAAACCGAAGGGGGAAGAAAATTTGTATATCAACAAGGTGGAAATCTGCGGTGTGAACACGGCAAAATTGCCTGTGCTTTCGGAAAGTGAAAAAACAGAGCTGCTGGAAAAAATAAAAAACGGTGACGAAGAGGCAAAAGACACGTTTATAAACGGCAATTTAAGGCTTGTTTTAAGTGTGATACAAAAATTTTGCAACAAGGGCGAGTATGCGGACGATTTGTTTCAGGTCGGGTGCGTGGGATTGATTAAGGCGGTTAAAAATTTCGACACATCGGTGGGAGTAAAATTTTCTACCTACGCCGTACCCATGATTGTCGGCGAGGTTCGGCGCTACCTTCGGGATAACAACGCCATTCGCGTATCGCGCTCGGTAAAAGACCTTGCATATAAGGCGCTGCAGGCAAAAGACGAACTGACGCGCGAAAAAAATGCCGAGCCGAAAATAGAAGAAATTGCGGAAAAATTAGGGGTTTCGCCCAAGGCGGTTTCCTATGCGCTTGACGCGATTCAAGACCCCGTTTCGCTTTACGACCCCGTGTTTCATGACGGAACGGATGCGGTTTCGGTTATGGACCAGGTGAGCGATGAGAAAAATTACGATGAGGTGTGGACAGACGATATTGTGCTGAAAGAGGCAATCGAGCGTCTGCACGAGCGGGAAAAAAAGATTATTATGCTGCGTTTTTTTCAGGGCAAAACGCAAACCGAGGTGGCAAAGGCAATCGGCATTTCTCAGGCGCAGGTTTCGCGCCTGGAGAAAAATGCGATCGGGCATATGCGCAAGTTTATATAAAGAAGAAAAGACTGAAAAACGAAAGTTTTTCAGTCTTTTCTTTAACATCCTCGCCTTTTTAAGAAAGATTTAATAATTTTTAATACATATTTTATTGACTTTTTTAAAACAAATATTGTAAAATAATTACAGAAAGAAAAGTGAAACGGAGGAGTGAAAATGAAAAAGAACCGCTTTAAATTATTATCCGCTTTGTGCTGCATGGTTCTTTCCGCTGCCCTTCTTGCAGGATGTGCAGGGGCAAATGCAAAAGATGTTGAAAAGCCTGCCAAACAGGCAAATAAAGGTGATGTGGACAGCGCGGTTTCCGCATTTTTGCTGGAGGACAATAAGGACGGCTATTCCGCCGGTGAGTGCGCGGGAGAGGGACACCTAATTTTAGGCACCGAGGAAAAAGACGGGCACACGGTTGCATACCTTTTAACCATGTACGGACAGTTTGATTTTGAAAACGGAATGTTGGTTAAATGCAGCGGTTCGGGCGTGATTCCCGCCGTTATGACACTTTCGCAGAAGGACGGAAAATACATAGGCGAGGGCATAGAGTATCCCGAGGACGGAACCGGTTATGAAGCAAGCATTAAGAAAATGTTCCCCGAAAAATATCAGAGCCGCGTTTTAACCGAGCATAATTCGGATTATAAGCAGTTAAAATCGCAGGAAACGGCGTATGCACGGGCATATTTGAAAGAAATCGGACGCGAGGACGCAAAAATCGGTGAGTATGCCGATTTGGACACAAAAATCCTGACCGATTGCGGCGTTTCGGTTGACGATTCCAATTATCTTTTGGATATTTTCGCACTGCAAAACTACCCGATGTTTGTCGGCACGCGTGAAAAGTTAGAGGGCGGCAAGCGCTATGTTTACGAGTGCAAGGTGGATGAGAGTGCGAAAAAAGTGATTTATTCAAAATATGAGTACGAAAATCCAAAAAACGTGGCTGAACAGTTGGTGTTTGACATGAAAACCCATAAGCTGGATGAAGTATATGGCGGGCGGTAACAGACTTCGCCGAAATAAGAAAAAGTCATAACCGCCGACAAAAAGTCGGCGGTTATGACTTTTTTTAATTCAAACAGGCGACAAACCGTTAAATTCGATCAAAAACACGTACGAAATCCACCTCAAAACAGTCGGGCAGTTTTGCCTGTTTTAATTCTTCTGCCGCTGTGCCTTGCCAGGTGTCTTCCCGAAGACGCTGCGTAATCGAATTTCCTTCTAAATTTGCATCGTCTTTTAAATCGGCATCGCCGCCGAAATAGCGGTGATAGCCATGGCATTCGGTGGAAACCAAAATAAACTGATCTACATTTGAAACCGCACATTTCGGTGCCATTTGCCGTCCGACCTCTTTGCCGTCTGCGTAAAAAATATAGCCGTCTGGCGACCAGTCAACTGCATAGCGGTGCCATCCATCTGTCGTTTCTTTATATGAAAATGGAATGTGCCCGTACCAGGTACATTCTTTTCCGTATCCGTCCCAACCTGCGCCGCACAGCGG
>CAKSHV010000155.1 GCA_934457515.1 uncultured Clostridia bacterium | reverse complement strand
ATGGTAAAGAGCACGGCAGAGGACACCGCGGGAGTAAGCAGCGTTACCAACTGCTGAATTACAAACACCGCAAAAGCCAAAATCACGGCGTAGCCGATTAATTGCTTCGGCAGTTTGCTTTTTTCCTTTTCTTCCTTCGATTCGTGGGCTTTAGCACGCATCATCAGCGAATAAAGTGAAATAAACAGCGCGGGAATTAAAAAGGTCAGCAGCGAAAACAGCGAAACATTTCCCTCGGGCTGGCGCATGCCGAACAGCTTTTGGCAAAACATAACCGCACCGTTTGACACAAAGCCGACGATGAGCCAGAACATGGTTTTCGGCGTCAGCGCACCGAAAATGTCTTTCGAGGATTTCATAAGCAATGTGGTTGACGCCAAAAGCACAATAATAAAAATTACTTGCAGTACGGAAAGCGGCTCGTTAAAGAAAATTGCGCCCAAAATGCACGGAATAATCAGCCCCGCAGTGGAGAAAACCGAGCTTAGCACAATGGTTCCGCCCAAAAGGGACTTCATGCCCGAAAGGGAACTGAGTGCCAGAAAGCAGCCGGAAACGGCAGCAATTAAAATTGCCTCGGCATTAAAGCCCGAAAAATCCCGTGCAAGCAGCAGCGTCAGCACGCAGAATGCGCTTGAAAAATAGTAAGAAATTTCTATATAGCGCATGTAAGCGCTCATGCCTTCCGGCATACAAACCGCCACTTTTTTGCTGAAAACGCTTTGCAGCACGCGCATGACCATAACAATCGCAAAAAATAAAATGACCAAAGCAGACATTTTTTCACCTCATAAATTGACTTTTTTAAATTCTTATGATACTATTATAATATAAATATTGCACTTTTCTACATTTTTATTGGTAAGTTTTGAAACTATATTGTCATTTTGGAGAAAAAATCATGAATCAGGAAACCATTTATTATAATTTGCCGCAGCTGAAGGCAAGCCTGCGGCCGCGCTTAACGATAAAAATCGGGCGGCGATACACGCCCGAGCACTTTCATCCGGAGGCGGAAATGGTGTATATAAAAAGCGGCACAATTGTGTGTAAATTTGAAAATGAGGAACTTTTGGCAAGCGCGGGTGATGTGATTTATATAAAAGGCAGGCTGCCGCACCGCATTTTGCCCACCGAGCATACGGCAGAATGCACCTTTTTGTGGTTTGACGCGCGCACTGACGAGGCAGACCTTTTAAATCGCTTTGTAAGCAGCACTGCCGATTTGCCCTATTATAAATTTTTCGGGGACGCCTGCACATCTGCCGCACAAAAAGTGGAGGAAATCGTTCGCGAATTTGAGGAAGAGCGCGCAGGGAATGCGCTTTTTATTAAATCACACATTTTATACCTGACCGCGCTGTTAAGCCGGCTTGGCGTTTTGTCCGAAAGGCAGCTTTTGCTTTCGGGCAGCGCGAACCGATGCCTGAAAAGCGCCGTTTCGTTTATGAACAGCCATTACGAAAAGAAGCTGACTTTAGAAGACATCGCAAAGGCGGCAAACGTGAACAAATTTTACCTGTGCAAGCTGTTTAAATCCCTTTCGGGCGCAACCCTTTTTGAATACATTAATTTTGTGCGGATTGCGCACGCGGAAAAAGCACTTTGCGACGAGTCGGCGTCCATTACCGAAATCGCGTTTAACGCCGGCTTTTCATCGGTACAGTATTTTAACAAGGTTTTCAAGCGCTAT
Organism: uncultured Clostridia bacterium; assembly: GCA_934457515.1. Taxonomy (GTDB): domain Bacteria; phylum Bacillota; class Clostridia; order RGIG6154; family RGIG6154; genus RGIG6154. The sequence goes on along the minus strand of CAKSHV010000155.1, from coordinate 2,734 downwards.
TGCGCCTGCTCGCCCGCAAAATACAGAAAAATGAAGACCGACAAACCGGCATAAAAAAAGGCGTTTGAGAGACTTCCTCAAACGCCTTTTTTGTAACGTATTTTTATCCAATCATGCCCTCATTGGTTTTGTCCATTGAATAGGGCATGTCCGCATCGTAATACACGGTGTCGCACAGCCGAATGTCCTGCGACGACGCGCCGATTAAAATTTTGTACTCGCCGCGCTCTGCCACCCAGTCGTGCAGCATAACGTTGTAGTAAGCAAGGTCGCGCTTGGTAAGGGTGAGCGAAATACGCTTTGTTTCGCCCGCCTTTAAGAACATCTTGTCGAACTGCTTTAACTCTTTTATCGGCTTGCTGACGGTCGATTCTAAGTCGCTTACATACACCTGATATACCTCCGCACCGTCCGTCTTTCCGCTGTTTGTCAGATCGAAAGACACCTCAATTTCATCGCCGTTTACGGCAGTTTTCATATTTTCATACGAAAATTCCGTGTAGGAAAGGCCGTGCCCGAACGGGAACACAATTTCGTCCGTGTGGCGGTCGTAGTAACGGTATCCGACGTCAAGGCGCTCGGCATACTTAATTTTTTGCCCGTCACCGGGATAGTCCAAATCGGTGCGAAGGCAGGTCGGGAACGTTTCGGGCAGCTTGCCGCTCGGGTTCACTTTTCCGCACAAAACGTCTGCAATCGCGCTGCCCGCAGCCTCGCCGCCGAGCCACATTTGCACAATGCCGGGGGTGGTTTTCACAAAATCGCCCAAAATCAGCGCACCGCCCGACTGCAAAACAACCACAACGTTTTTGTTTGCCTCCTGTGCGTAGCTGATGAACATTTCGTAATTTGGATTAAGCTTTGCGTCACGTCTGTCGAAAAATTCGGTGTCCTCCGACTCCATTGCGCCCGCAAAAATCACAACCACGTCCGAATCGCGGATAAAATCATGATATTCGCCCAAAAGCGGCCACAGCATTTGGCCGGAAAACTCTCTTTTCTTAAAATATTCGCGGTATTGAATCTCGGTGTTCGGCAGCCGCTTTTTAAGTTCGGCAAGCGGACTGTCGATGTATTCCGGCTTCGGATACACCTCCGCACTGCCCTGACCGCAGATTAAGGGACTTTCCGCAAACTCGCCGATAACCGATATTTTTTTGTATTTTTCTTCGGTCAGCGGCAAAATGTTGTTTTCATTTTTCAAAAGCGTTATGCCCGCGGCTGCGATTTCGGCAGCTGCTTTGTGCTGCTTGTCGCGGTCATACGGCGTTTTTTCCGCTTTCGGCTGCAATGCGAATTTTAAAACGCGCGCAACCGCTGCGTCTAACGTTTCCATGGTCAGCGCGCCGCTTGCAAGCCCCGCTTCGATTTGGTCGACAATTTTATCGTTTTTGGGCATCTGCAAATCGAGTCCCGCACAAAGCGCCCTGCAAATGTCATGCACAGCGCCCCAGTCGGACACCACATAGCCCTCATATCCCCATTCTTCCTTCAAAACGTCGTTTAATAAAAATTTGTTCTCAGAGCACCAAATGGAATTGACCTTGTTGTAAGCGCACATCACGCTGGCGGGCTTTCCTTTTTTCACCGCAATCTCAAAGCCGCGCAGGTAAATTTCGCGCAAAACGCGCTCGTCCACCTCGGCGCTTGCCTGGGTGCGGTATACCTCCTGGCTGTTTACCGCAAAATGCTTTAAGCTTGCCGCAACGCCCTTGGACTGGATTCCCTGAATGTATTCTGCTGCCAGCTCGCCCGCCAAAATCGGGTCTTCGGCATAATATTCAAAATTTCTGCCGCAAAGAATGTTGCGCTTAATGTTCATGCCGGGGCCGAGCAGCATGTCAATACCGTGCTTGATGCAGTCGTCCGCCAAACCCTCGCCCATTTTGCGCGCCGCTTTTCTGTCCCACGACGCGCCGACGCAGCACGCGTTCGGAAAATGCGTGCAGTTATTCGTTGAATCCGCCTCGCGCACGCCGTGCGGGCCGTCCGCAAAGGATTTTTGCGGAATGTTCAGGCGTTCAACGCCAAATGTTCCCATAGACGCCGCGCCCGTAACTAAGCACGCCTTTTCTTCCAAAGTCAATTGCTTTAAAATTTCGTTTACACCCATTTTATGTAACCGCCTTTCTGATTGCTGAATAGTATGAAATAAGAAATTGTTTTTTAAAGGGGAGAAAGTTTATGTATATTCATGTTGTTGCGCCGGGCGAAAGCGCATGGAGCATTGCCCGCGCTTACGGTATTCCCGAACGGCTGCTTTCCGAAATCAACGGACTTGGCAGTGTGCCGACTCTTTCGGTCGGTCAGGCGCTCCTTGTTTTAATGCCCGAAGTCACCCACACCGTTAAAAGCGGGGAAACCTTAAGCCGAATCGCCTCCGAATACGGCGTTACGGTGCAGAGTTTGCTGCAGAACAATCCGTCTTTGTCCCTTGCCTCTAACCTGTACCCGGGGCAGACAGTCGTGATTTCCTATACCGATGAAAAACTGCGCGATATACGCTTAAACGGCTATGCCTATACCTACATAGAACCGTGGATTTTAAAAAAAGCACTGCCGTACCTGTCGTCCCTTACTATTTTCGGCTACGGAATCACCGAAACGGGGAATTTAATCGAAATTGATGATGAACCGCTGATCGCCCTTGCCGAAGCGTATTCGTCCGCACCCGTTATGCTCTTGTCCTCCGTTACCGAAAACGGAACGTTCAGCGGCGAGTGTGCCTCTATGC
>CAKSHV010000154.1 GCA_934457515.1 uncultured Clostridia bacterium | reverse complement strand
GTTACAGGCGGACGATGCATTTACTTGGAACGGTTCTGTTCCATGCCTTTTTCAGATTTAATTTCCGGCTTATCATTCTTCACGTCGCGGAAATCGCCGCCGTTTTACAGCGGTTCTTTGAAGCGTGCCGACTTTATTGACACTTTCAAAGAGAAAACTCGTTACACTCGTATTCTCTTTGATTCACGGTTTTCCGCTCGCGCGGGTTTTCGGAATCAAAGATCCGAAAACCCGACCCTTGCAATGAGTAAAATCGCAGGCACGTGTCCTGCGATTTTACAAATTTAAGCTTTGAAGGATTTTTTCTCAAACGCCCTTTTTCCTGTCGAAAAACATGGCTTTTCGACAGGAAAAAGGCTCGGAGTTTCTCCGAGCCTTCGCCTTTTACAGTGTTTTTAGAATATGTTCCTTTAAAAGGACGGGGATGTTCACGCCGGTTATCGCCATGATATTTTTGGTCATGGCAGAGGAGTTTGCCTCGATTACAACTACGCCGCTTTCCGTTTCCATTAAATCAATTCCGCCGAAATCTAAATTTAAAATTTGGGCGGTTTTTTCGGCAACCGAGAGCATTTCGCGGCTTAATTCACACTTTTCCGCAATGCCGCCAGCCTCGCAGTTTGCGCGGAAATCCCTGTCGTTTCTTCGCCGCATGGCGGCAACCGCCTTTCCGCCGACGGTGTAGACGCGTAAGTCTGTTCCGTGCGTTTCAATATATTCCTGAATAATATACGGCTTTGGACCGATTTCTTGTACAATTTGTTTCGCCTCTGTCTGATTATGAGCAAGATATACCTGCTTTCCCCACGAACCCATGCATTCCTTAATCACAACGGGGTAGGGAAAGGGCACGGTGAAATCATCATTTTCCGCAAAATAGCGCATGGGCGGAATAAAGGTGTCGGGCTGAGGCAGAGCATTTGACAGCGCAATATGCGTGTATGCTTTGTTGTCGCATGTAAGCACCGCGTCGGAGCAGTTAAACAGCCGCACACCGCTTTTTTCAAGCGCCCGCGCCGCGCAGATGTCCTTGTCTAAAAACACGGCGTAATCAAACGGAAACGGATTTAAGTTTCCGCCTTTTAAACACAAATAAAGTTCCTTGTTCGAAACGGCAGGCAGCTGCATTTCACTGCAAAAGCACTGCACATTTTCAGTGTAGGACGGCGTTTTCAGCGATTCATTGTAAATAACCGCGCCGCGCATGTTCATCACTCCTTTTTTATTTTTTCTATTGTACCAAATTCAGTCTAAAATGTCAAATATGCAAAAACGTGTGCAATCAGATTCCAAAGCATGCACAAAATTGTGCCGCAAAGAACGGGAATGAGTACTGAAAGAAATGTCCATTTTTTGCTTTTTGTTTCTTTATAAATGGTTAAAAGCGTTGTGGTGCACGGGTGATGAATCAGTGCCAAAAGCAGGAACGAAACGGCGGTTGTCGCCGTCCACCCGTTGTTTTGCAAAACAGACAAAAGCGCCGTTCCGCTTGTTTCATTTGCAAGTGTTCCGCCCGCGGTGTATATCATAAGCAGAATCGGGAGCACAATTTCGTTTGCGGGACTGCCAAGTATAAAGGCAAGCAATATCGCACCGTCTAATCCCATAAGCTGCCCGAGCGGGTCTAAAAAGTCTGATAAAATCAAAAGCAGATTTTCGCCGCCCACATGAATGTGCGCTAAAACCCAAAGAATCAGTCCCGCGGGTGCGGCAACACACACCGCCCTGCCCAAAACAAACAGCGTACGGTCCAAAACCGAGCGGATAATCACTTTTCCCACCTGCGGCACGCGGTAGGGCGGCAGTTCTAATGTAAACGACGAGGGCACGCCTTTTAAAACGGTATGTGATAAAATGCGCGAAACGATTAAAGTCATCAGCACCGAAAAAACAATCAGCCCGACTAAAATCAGTGCCCCTTTTAGTCCAAACAGGGCGCTGCCGCCCGTAAAATACAGTGCGGTTACGGTAATCAGCATGGGAAAGCGACCGTTGCACGGCGTAAAACTGTTGGTTAAAATGGCAATCAGCCTCTCGCGCGGGGAATCGATGATTCTGCACCCCGTAACGCCCACCGCGTTGCAGCCAAGCCCCATGCACACGGTCAGCGCCTGCTTGCCGCATGCGCAAGCCTTTTGAAACGATTTATCTAAATTAAAGGCAATGCGCGGCAGATATCCCAAATCCTCCAAAATGGTAAACAGCGGAAAAAAGATTGCCATGGGAGGCAGCATAACCGATACGATCCAGGCGGTAACTTTATACACGCCGTCAAGCAAAAGACCTGATACTGTCACAGGCACATTTAACTTGCCAAACAGGTTAAAAAGCACATCGTAGAGCTTATCAAAAAGTGCGGAAAGGCATTCGGAGGGGTAGTTTGCGCCCACAACGGTCAGCCACAGAATAAAAGACAGCAGACACAGCATAATGGGAAAGCCTGTGTGCTTTCCGGTTAAAATTCTGTCAATTTTTAAGTCGCGCGCCATGCCGTGCCCTTTGCTTTTCACCACTTTTTTTTCAATGTCCTCCGCCTGGCGGTGCATGTCTTTAATATCGCTTGCCGCCGCAAAGGTGGATTTTTGATTGCTTTCCAGCGCCGTCAGCAAATGTTCAAGTCCATTGCCTTTGCGCGCCGCTGTCGGGACAACAGGAATGTTTAAGATTTCGGAAAGACGGCTGCAATCGATTTCAATTCCTTTTTTTGCTGCCTCGTCCATTAAATTTACGCAAACAACGCAGTTCGGGTTCAAACTTATGGTCTGCAAAACCAAAATCAAATTGCGTTTTAAGCAAACCGCATCGCAAATGATAATGATTTTGTCTGCATTTTTGCTGCGGATATAGTCCCGTGCCACTTCTTCTTCGGGAGAGTGTGCAAACAGGGAATAGGTGCCGGGCAGGTCAACAAAAGTGTATTCTGTGTTTTTATGTATGCATGTTCCTTTTGCAAGCGCCACCGTTTTGCCGGTCCAGTTCCCTGTGTGCTGTTTCATACCGGTCAGTGCGTTGAATACTGTGCTTTTCCCAACGTTTGGGTTGCCTAAAAGTGCAATGGTTTTATGCGTCATATTTCACTAACCTTCTTCACTAATATTTTTTCAGCGTCGGTTTTCCGCAGGGCAATCATGGCGCCGCAGATGATATAAACGGTCGGGTCGCCGCCCGGTGCGGAGTGCAAACGTTGAATTTTTGCGCTTTCAACAACGCCCAAATCCTGCAGTCTTCGTTTCATATGGCTGCTGTTTGTAAGCCGAATCACTTTTCCGATTTCATTTTGTGCAAGTTCATTTAGCGTAAACGTCATGTTCACCCGTCCCGTCTTTAAATAGATTTTCTCTCTACCAATATATGTTTTTTCTTTTTTCGGGTGCATGACCGAAAAATGTTTAAAAAATCCTTGAAAAAAGGCGCAATGTGTGGTAAAATATTTTCTATAAACAATAAACGGGAGGCAGTTATGAATAACGAAACGGTAATCGTTCTGGATTTCGGCGGGCAGTATAACCAGCTTATTGCGCGAAGAGTCAGAGAGTGTAATGTATATTGCGAGGTTTTGCCTTATAAATATCCGATTGAAAAAATAAAGGAAAAGAATCCGAAAGGCATTATTTTCACGGGCGGTCCGAACAGTGTGTATGAAAGCACATCGCCCCTGTGCTCGAAAGAAATTTTTGAGCTTGGTGTGCCGATACTCGGCATTTGCTATGGTATTCAGGCAATCAATTTCCTGCTGGGCGGCAAGGTTGCACCGGCGGGGAAGAGAGAATACGGAAAAACAAAAATTTCCCTTTCGGACACGGTTTTGTTCGAGGGAATGGACAAAGAAAATCAGTGCTGGATGAGCCATACCGACCAGATTACCGATGTGCCGGAGGGCTTTGAAATCACGGCTTCAACCGACACCTGCCGCGTGGCAGCGTTTATGAATGAAGAGAAAAAAATATACGGTGTTCAGTTCCATCCGGAAGTAGAACACACGCCGGATGGCACCAAAATGCTGCATAATTTCTTATACAAAGTTTGCGGCTGCAAGGGCGACTGGGAAATGGCGTCTTTTGCACAGGAAACCATTAAAAAACTGAAAGAAAAAATCGGCGATAAAAAAGTGCTTTGCGCGCTTTCGGGCGGTGTGGATTCTTCGGTTGCCGCAGCGCTTTTGAGCAAAGCGGTCGGCAGTCAGCTGACCTGCATTTTCGTAGATCACGGCTTGCTTCGTAAGAACGAGGGCGACCAGGTGGAAGAAATTTTCAGCAAAATGCCCTTGAATTTCGTGCGCGTAAACTGCAAAGACCGTTTTTTAGGCAAGCTTGCGGGCGTAACCGAGCCGGAGACAAAGCGTAAAATCATCGGTGAGGAATTTATTCGCGTGTTTGAGGCGGAGGCGAAGAAAATCGGTGCGGTGGATTATCTTGTTCAGGGGACTATTT
>CAKSHV010000153.1 GCA_934457515.1 uncultured Clostridia bacterium | reverse complement strand
GGATTGTCCTGATTGGGGGTCGCTTTTTCGTAAGTGCCCGTCACTTTGTTTGCATATGCCCAAACCAAGTTCAAATCCTTGGAATAGTAAACAATGTCGTTTGTATCAATGCTGTCCGCCGATACCGATTTACCGTTTTTGATGATGGTTGCGGAGGAATCGATGTTGTTTACGCTCATCCAATTTGTGCCGACGGTGTACGGTCCTTTCAGGTCGTCACCCGAATGGATGATATAGTCCATGTCGCCGTCTTCGTCATAGGCAATTTTTAAAGTATCGCCCGTTTTCAGCCGGGTCAGATAATCCGAAACCGTGCTTGTTTTCGAGCCGGAATAAAGCGTTAAATCGTCCTCAACATCAAGCGCTGCCGTCGAGCCGTTTTCATAGACGATAATGTCGCCGTTTAAAACCGAGTATACCGCGTGGCTTTCAAAAGTCTGTTTGCGCGGAATGAAGGACACTAAAGTGTCACCGTCTTTTAAGAACGCGTCGCCGCTTTGTCCCACAACGGAGGTGTCAAAATTTTCGCCGAGTTTGTAAGTTCCGCTTGATGTCACAATTTTGTTTTTGCTGACCGACGGATCCTCTTTTTGGGTCGCAATTAAGGTCACGTCCTCCAAATAGCTGTAGTTAAGCGAGTTGATAAGCTCATTTTGCGTGCCTTTCACTTTTGCGTGCAGTGTGTTGTAAATTAAATACATCACATCGCGGCGGGTTAAATTTTCGCCGCTGCTTTTATCCACATTTTCCAAAAGGTCTTTGCTGCGCGCAAGGCTTATCGGCCCCGAGGGCCAAACCTTGCCGTAATCCTGTTCGGTGTAGCCTAACAGTTTCAGGCAAACGGTCACCGCCTCTTCCAAAAGCACAGGGTTTTCCGGGCGGAATGTGGAGTCCGGATAGCCGGTTAAAAGATTGTTGTCCACACCGAGCGTGATATAAGGCGCTGCCCAAAAGGTGTAGGGCACATCGCCGAACGGCGCGGTGGTCGAATTTTCGGGAACGGCTGTGCTGTAAGAAGACGCCATGATGGCAACTTTGGTGAATTCGGCACGCGTTACCGCGTTGTCGGGATAAAAATTGCCGTCCGAATCGCCGACCATGATGTTTAACATGGACAAAAGATTTTTAACCTGCGATTCATCGCGCACCTGCGCACCCGCGCCGACAGGCAAAAGGGTGATGCAAAGACACACCGAAAGCAGAATTGCCAGGGTTCGTTTCATGTTTTTCATTCCTTTCAAGATGTTCATGCGGTTTTGCCGCCAAAAATATCAATCGTGCCGCAGCGCGTCTATCGGGTTCAGCTTTGCCGCTTTGTTTGCGGGGAAGTAGCCGAACATAATGCCGATTGCCGCCGAGAACGAAAAAGCAATTAAAATTGCCGCGGGGGAGGGCGTAACTTTCAAACTCATCAGCGCCCCTGCCGCATAAGATACCGCGATGCCGAGCAAAATTCCAACGACACCGCCGACGGCGCTGGTTGTGGCTGCCTCCACAACGAACTGGCTCATAATATCGAACCGCCGTGCGCCGAGTGACTTTCTGATGCCGATTTCGCGTGTTCTTTCGGTTACCGAAACCAGCATAATGTTCATAATGCCGATACCGCCGACCAAAAGGGATATGCCCGCAATGCCGACCAAAATCAAGGTAATCTGACCGGTCAGTTCGTCTACCATGTCCAGCATTTCCGCCATGCTGATAACGGTGTAGTAGTCGTCTGAATTAAAAATCGAAAGCAAGTACGTTTCGATGACCGATTTTGCCTGTTCGGACTTGTTTTCGTCCACCGCCGCAAAGGTGTAGCTGCTTACGAACGAAATACGTGTAATCGAGCGCACCGTGGTGTACGGAATAATGATTTTGTCATCGGACGAGCCTTCGGTGCTGTCCGCCGCTTCTTCAAAAACACCTACGATTTTAAAGGTGTTACCGTTGATTTTCAGACTTTCGCCTACAGCGTTTCCACCGAAAAATTCCTTACTGATATAGCTGCCCACAACGCACACCTTTTGGCGAGTGTTCACATCGTTAAAAGTTAAAAACCGCCCTTGTTCAACCGTTGTGGTCGTAACGTCCAGATAGTTTTCGCTGACGCCTGTTATGGAGGATGAAAGTTCTTCCGTTCCGATTTTGGCTTTGCCGCCCGCCGTAACGTTCGGGCTTGCCGCAAGCAGAACGTCGGGGTATTCGTCGCAAAGGGCAAGCATGTCTTCCACGCTTACCGTTCGCGTGCCGCCGCGGGACTGAATAGACACCGCAATTGTGTTTGCACCCAGGCTGTTAAACTGGTCTAACATGTTGTTTTTAAAGCCGTCTACCAGGCTTACCAGAATGATAACCGCCGCTACGCCGATGATAATGCCCAGCATGGTTAAAAAGGCGCGCATTTTGCTGGAGGATAAGCTCTTGATTGCAAGGATAAAAGATTGTTTAAAACTCATGCGCGTCCCTCCTTGCTTTGGCTTTCGGACGGCCTGTCTTCTATAATTTTACCGTCCTGAATCCGCACAACGCGTTTTGCCTGTTCAGCAATACCGTTGTCATGCGTGATTAAAACAATGGTGTTGCCTTCTTCGTTTAATTTTTTCAAAAGCAGCAAAACTTCGTGACCTGTTTTGGAATCGAGTGCGCCGGTCGGTTCGTCCGCAAGGATAACCGAGGGAGAGCCTGCAAGCGCCCGCGCAATGGACACACGCTGCTGCTGACCGCCGGAAAGCTGAGACGGATATTTTTTCACCCTGTCACCCAAGCCCACGCGCTCGAGCGCCTGTAAGGCAAGCTCGGTGCGTTTTTTTTGCGGATAGCCGCGGTAAATCAGCGGCAGTTCCACATTTTCCAAAAGATTTAGTTTCGGAATTAAGTTGTATTGCTGAAAAATAAAGCCTAACGTCTGGTTTCGGATTTGCGCCTGTTCGTCTTCCGTAAGCGTGCTTGCGTCCACACCGTTTAAGTGATATGTCCCGCTTGTCGGCACGTCCAGACAGCCGATGATGTTCATACAGGTGGATTTTCCCGAGCCGGACTGTCCGACAATTGCCACAAATTCGCCCTCGTCTATATGAAGAGAAATGCCGTCCAGCGCGTGAATCTCACTGTCGCCGTCTATATAAATTTTGTAGATGTCTTTTAAGTCAATCACTGCATTCCACCTCCGCCGGGGCTGCCGCCACCGGGTGCACCGCCGCCACCGGGACCTCCGCCGTTAGGACCTACGCCGGGACCTTCTTGCATGCCGCCGCCGTCTTGCATCATTTCCATAATGCTTTTGCCGCTGCTTACGGTGGTAATTAAAATATCGTCGTTTTCCTGAAGTCCCGATTTAATTTCCACAAAGCTGTCGTTGGAAAGACCGGTCTCCACTTCAACCTGAACGTAGCCTGCATAAGCGCTGTCGTTGTTCTTATTGTCTTTGGCATTTGCGTCTTTGTTTTCCACAACTTTTCCGTTCTTAGCAGATTCGGAATCTTTTTTTACCCATACCGTGTTGCCGCGGTTTAAGGCGGTTGAGGGAATCATTAACACATCTTCTGCGGAATCCACCACAACGGTTGCCTCCACGTTCATGCCGGGAATTAAGCCGTCGGGGTCGTTTACAATAACCGTCACGGGATAGGTCGTAACGCCGTTGTTGGTAGTGCCCACAATGCTGATTTTGTCAATATAGCCTGTAAAGGTTTTGCCGTCCAGCGCGTCGGCGGTAATGTCAACGTCCTGTCCCACTTTAACCTTTGCAATATCCAATTCATCGACTGCAATATCAAATTTGATAATCGACATGTCGGCAACAATTGCCATAACGGTCTGTGCGCTGGTATTGTCCAGCTTGTCGCCTGCCTTTGTCGTTTTGCTGATCACCGTGCCCGAAATGGGGGAGGTTATGGTGTAGTCTTCCAAAGAATCGTATAAACTGTTTAAGCTGAGGCGTGCATCCGAAACGCTCATGGAACTGTTAAATATCGAATCGTCTAAATTAGTGCTGGTTAGGGTTGCAATGGTCTGCCCCTTTGCAATGCGGTCGCCCTCTTTAAAGTTTACCGACTGCACCGTGCCGCCGACCTCCGCTTTCACGGTTTTCACTTCGTTATATTCAAATGTGCCCGAGGAGTTGCACGCCACGCCGCACGCAATCGCGGTTGCGGTTGCAGACGGGGTTACGGTGCCGGGATTGGACACCGCAATGTCCACTTTCACAACGCTTGCACCCTTGCTGTTTGTAACCGTGCCGGACGAAATGCGGCTGATTGTTCCCCAAAGCTCGGTCGCGGAGCTGTCCACAAACACCCGTGCGGGCGCGCCCGTATACAGCGCACTTCTGTCCGACGCGTTAAAGTCCACTTTTAAAATCATGGTGTCGTTGTCGGTAATTTCCACAAGGTTTTCGTTTGGGTTCACATCGTCATTTTTGGATATGTAAGACTTTGTAACAACGCCCGACATCGG
>CAKSHV010000152.1 GCA_934457515.1 uncultured Clostridia bacterium | reverse complement strand
ATGCATACTTTAACTCGAACCAATACGGTTATGCGGCAGGCAAATTCTATGATGAAGACAACATGTGGCCGTGGCTTGACCGCGGCATTGCAACAACCGACAGCATTCAGATTGACTGGATGGCGGCACGCAAAGACGGCGTTATGGGCTTAGCGCTCATGAACGAGGATGATACAGACATTACAACTGTTGTGACACTCGGCGAAAAAGTTCCGGGCGGCGCTGCTTACAGCGGCACGGCAAACCTTTACGATAAGACAGGCAAAATCGGTACAGTTGAAGTGGCAAACGGTGCATTCACCGTAACCGTTCCCGCAAAATCTTTGCAGGCAGTGACCATTCAGATTGACGGCGTGAAAGCTCCGGCATTCTCGAAGATGGAATATTCGCTTACCAATGCGGAAATCGGCGCGACCGTTTCCGAACATGAAAACGGAAAAGGCTATGCGCTCCAGATGTCGCCCGATTGCTACTATGCATATCTCTATGTAACCGATTTGCCGAAAGACGCAAAGAACGCAACGTTTGCTTATGACATCGGCGGCGGTGAAAAGCAGAGCGTTACAACCGATGTTTATCCGTTTGAAGCCATTATTAAGGTGGATGACGTGAATAAAGAATTAAACTATTCCGTTCAGGTGACCAAGGCGGACGGCACAACAGCCGACTACGGCACAGGCACTTTGATGACCGCGGCGTTATCTGCTGCAAAGGGCATTAAGTTTGACGGTTCTGCCACCGGCGGCAGCACAGGCGGAAAAGATTCCGATAAACCGAAGGACCCGGTTGTTGAGGCTTCGGCAGCAGCAAAAGCACTGAAGTTTGACGCGTTCCGGCTGAAATATTCAGTACAGGGCTGCGATGAAAACGGAAACTTTCGTTTCGTTGTGGAAAAGGCAGACATTCCGTTTGAAATTAAAGCGGACAATATGGTCGGTCTCCCGGTTAAGGGCTATCTGATTGACGGCGACAACAAGCTGGAAATCAATTCCTATATTTTGAAAACGGAAGAGCGCGGCGCAGACGGCGCAGTTCTCACAGTAACCCCGTCGGGTGATGCGAGAGCCTCGAAATATCCGAACAACTTAGAGGGAAGAAACCATAAAATTGAAGTGACTATCTCTCCTCTTGCAAAATAACACCCTTTTTGCAAGGTAAATCAAAAAGCAGACGGCACAAGCCGTCTGCTTTTTTCGTGTCGGTAAACCGTCACTTTCAAAGAGAAAAGCGAAATAAAATATCTATTATATTGAATTTTTAAATAACAGATAAAAAGCACCCCAAAGGGTGCTTGCAAAACTCAGCTTTTTTCGTTCTCTGCCATTTTTGCATTTTCCCGCCGCGCGGCAGCCTTGTCTTTTTCGCTTGTTTCAATCGCCTTGCGGTATGCCGTCGGCGACAGCTTAAACCGCTTCATAAACAGTTTTGAAAAATAATATGCCTCGTTAAATCCCGCGTCGGCGGCAACGGCGCTTACGCTTTTTCCACTGTTTTCCAACAGCATTGCCGCCATTAAAAGGCGGTATTCGTTGATATAAGCAATGGGCGAAACGTTTGTTTGCTTTTTAAACAGGCGGAAAAAGTGCGATTCGGACATGCTTGCAATCTGCGACAGGCGATTTACGGTAATCTGTTCGCGGTAATTTTTCTTAATATAGTCTATCGCACGCAGCACACCGTCGTCCACCGCTTTTTTGCGTTTGGCAACGCTAAGCAGTATTTTAATGATTTTATACATAATAGACAATCGGTCGCACAGGGTGTTATCTTCTTTTTGCAGACGGGATATGCTGCTGATATATCCTGCAATTTCCGCCTCATATTCTTTCGGCAGAAATTCGGGAAATTCATATAAATCGTCCATTCGGTACTGCCCGTTTATAATCACTTCAAAATACAGCCACTGGTTGCTTTCGTTAAAAGGCGCAATTGTCTGCCCGCGCCTGCAAAGCTGGGCGCAGTTGGAGGGGAAAAGTGCGCAGCCGCCCTTTTGCACGCGGGTCGGAATGTCGTTCCCCACGCTGATAATCACATCGTCTCCCAAATTCTGCCACAACGCAAAATAAGGGGAAACCTTACTGACCACAATGCCCTCTTTATTCTTTTTGGTGTATAAAACACTGCTTTGACCTGCCGACAGAAACTCGACGGAAATGGTTTTAATCTTCAAATACAATCGCCTACCTCATGATAGAATTATACACAAAAATGCGACTATTGTCAATGTACATTTCGAAATTTGTGTGCTAAAATGGAAAAAAGGAGGTAGGAATGTATGAAAAAAACAGCACTTTTGCCAGCGGTTATCATGCTTTTTTCCGTTTTATCCGTTCCGGTTTTTGCGGCGGAGGAAATCATTTACACCACAGCAATGGCAGACCATGGATGACACCTATGCACCTTTTGAGTTTATCGTGAAAGTAACCGACCCGAAAGCATCCTTTACCTATTACGTGGAAAAGGTGATTGACGGCAAAACGATAAAATCTTCCGAAAAAACACTCACTCCGATGACAAAATAAACACAATTTTAAAAAACATCCCGCAGAAGCGAGAGGTTTTTTACATGCTCAGCCGGCGCTTTTGCGAAAAAAGGCAATATCGTTTAAATTTGGCGCAACATTGTGGATTGAAATTTTTAGGTTATTATTGTATATTAAAAGCATAGGGAAAGCAATATTATTAAAAAAAGGAGGCAGAAATGTATGAAAAAAACAGCACTTTTACTGGTGGTTATCATGCTTTTTTCCGTTTTATCCGTTCCGGTTTTTGCGGCGGAGGAAATCATTTACACCACAGCAGATGCCAATTATACCGAAGAGGGTGTGTGGGAAACCACCTCAAATCCTGCGGTTGTCGGCTATCCGGGCGTACCGTCCCGCTATATTTCGAGCGAGGGCAGCGCACAGTGGGTGCCGAAGTTTAAACAGGGAACCTATAAGGTGAAGGTGTATAAAACCGTGCACCAGAGCTCCCTTTATGCACAGATTTTTGAAATCTGTCACCACGGAAAAATCGATTATGCCGTTGTGGACTTCACGCGCGGCGAAAAAGGCTGGGCAGAGCTCGGCACATTCGATTTCTGGGGCGACGGCGATGATTATATCAAAACCTGGCGCGAGGATGGCGGCGACCCGAACAAGGTTGCGCGCTTGTCTGCGGTCTCGTTTGAATTGGTGTCTGAAATAAAAGACCCGATTCCGTCACCCAAGCCGGAAATTATAAAAAGCGAAATGCCCGAAATCGGAGAAGATGTCCCCGATGAAACCGAAATTATCGCAAAGCCCGAAAAGGTGGGCGACGTGATGGTAATTCCGGCGGAAAATTCGCTTTACTGCAAGCAAAAGGGCGAGTGGTCGCAGACCAATGCAGCACCGGGGTATAACAGCCCCTTAAGCTACTACTGCTCGAGTAACAACGGCTCTTTTATATACACTCCATATATGCCCGCGGGCAAATATAAGGTAGAAATTTTTAAAACCGTTCACGCAAATTCGTTAAAAGACCAGACCTATGAAATTAAGCACATGGGCACAACCGACACGGTTGTTGTGGACCATACGGCGGGCACTTCGGAATGGACAACGCTTGGCGAATACGATTTTTGGGGCAACGGACGCGATAACGTTTCGGTAACCAAAACGGGCGGCGGCATAACGCCGATTCGTAACTCGGCAATCCGTTTCACACTGCTTTCTCTTTCAGGCACGCCCGCACCCGTAGGCTTGCCCGACCCTGCAACATCAGGCAATATCGAAATGAATATCCCCGCGCTTCCCATTACGGGCGACGGAATTAAAGTTTTAATCGATAACGTTTTGCAGAAATATGACCAGCCCCCCGTTACCGTAAATGACAGAACCTTGGTTCCGCTGCGCGGCATTTTCGAGGCGCTGGGCGCACAGGTGTTCTGGTCGGATGAAACCGAAACGGTGACCGCTATGAAGGACAAAACGGTGGTTGCTTTAAAAATCGGCGACACAACGGCGACCAAGGACGGCACAACCATTGTTTTGGACGTGCCCGCACAGCTGATTAACGACAGAACCTTGGTTCCCGTACGTTTTGTATCCGAGGCGTTCGGCAACAAGGTGGACTGGGACGAAAGCACGCAGACCGTTTCCATTCAGACCGGCAAAGAGGCTGAGAAAAATCTGTTTGTTTCGCCCAAAGCCTTTACTGAAATGGGCACATGGACCATGGAATCGTCTGCCGGCGCTTTTGATGGCAATTTAAAGGGTAAGCCTGATGAAACCGGCGAATACGAGCCGGCGGTGGCAAAAGTGAACATTGCAGAAGCCGGAAAATACCAGATTTTCGTGCATGCACGTGACTATTCGACCAATCAGCCCGGCACACGCTTTTTCGGTCTTGCTTTAAACGGCGAAACCGTGCCGAAAACGTTCGGCCAGCACGGCTCGGACGGCTTCCGATGGGAAAAAGCCGGTATATTCGACTTAAAACAGGGCGAGC